>JAYVNW010000092.1:0-3571 GCA_043758225.1 Candidatus Kuenenia sp.
CCGCACAAGGACATCCATACAATCATCTGTATGGAATCGAGCTAGCGACCAGTCTCTGTGTTACCAGCACCGCAGGAACAGTTGCCGGCAGCCAGCCCCGAACCGCTCAGATTTATCAGCACAGCGTCATTCCGCTCCTTTTGAAACAACCATGCCCACTCAACAATTCATCGTCACAGCCGAAACCGCCGGCGCAGTCCTCGGCGCATTGCGTAAACACGTTGGCGAACTGACATGGACCGCTGCGCGAAAGCATTTGTCCGGTCGGCGAATTTCCGTCAATGGTATCCTGTGCGTTGATGAAGGCCGTCGAGTTGTGTTGGGTGATGCTATCGAATTGCGCGATCAGCCATTGCCGCCGCCTCCAAAAGACGACGACGTTCAAATACTGCATCTGGATAAACAAGTCGTGGTCGTCAACAAGCCTGCAGGAATGTTGTCATTGCGACATCCGGGCGACACGAAATGGCCGCAGGAACGCCGCGATCTGCAACCGTCTTTAGAAGAATGCCTGGCACGCCTGATCGCTCGGCATGAAAACTGGCGAGATCCAGGCATGGTCCAATTACTCGCTGTCCACCGCATTGATCGCGAAACCAGTGGCGCGCTGGCGTTTGCCCGCACGGAGTCCGCTCAGGTGCATCTCATCGAACAATTTGCATCACACTCGTCATTTCGCAGGTATCTGTGCATCGTGCCTGGTGAACTGGAGACTCAAACCATCACGACCACTTTCGTGCGTGATCGTGGTGACGGAATTCGTGGCAGCAGTGAGGATGCCGTCGATGGCAAACGGGCTGTAACGCACGTCAAGCCGATTCGAACAATTGGGAATTATTCCGAGCTTGAGTGTCAGTTGGAGACAGGTCGCACCAATCAAATTCGCATTCACCTGGCAGAATTGTGTCATCCAATCTGTGGTGATGTTAAGTATCGCGGACCTGTCCAGGAACCACCCGTCGAAGATCACAGCCGAGCACCACGCCTTGCCCTGCACGCGGCAGATCTTGGTTTCGTCCACCCCAAAACCGGGGAGGATCTGAAGTTTTCCGTGCCCCTGCCGCGTGATCTGCAGCACTTTATTGGCCGACTGGAAAAAGCGGCAAAGCCATTGTGATTTGTTGAGAACAAATGCCACGGAAAGGTGCCTCGATTGAATTCCGCAGTCGCCTGTCTACGATGCGGAGCACAGCAAACCCATTTACCATTGCCATTGATAAAAGGACGTCCCATGACCTCCATGGAACTAAACGAGAAGAGTCAGCGAGAATTGCTTGACCAGCAAACCCGAGAACTGGTGCAGTGGCATTTTGGCGATGATACCGGATGCGAATTCTGGCTCGAGAAAAAGAAGACGTTCACCTTTGATCCACTCAAAGACGTCAACTGCTTTGACGATCTGAAAAAATTCCCACTGTTCGAAGACGAATGGCTGCGCGGTGGCCCGATGCGACGTTGGGTGCCGAAACAACTTCAGCACAAACCGATTTACGTTTTCGAAACCGGTGGAACAACCGGTGTTCCCAAGAGCCGAGTTGTAGTGGAAGATCACTGGATTGACTACGAAAACTTCAGTGCCACGTTGCCCGATGAATCGTTTCCACGCGGTGCAAACTGGCTGATGCTGGGCCCATCCGGACCTAGACGACTGCGTCTTGCCATCGAACATCTTGCGCAGTTTCGTGATGGGATCTGCTTTTGCGTGGACCTTGATCCACGGTGGGTCGTGAAGCTCCTGAAAAAAGGTGACGTCGAAGGAGCAAAAGCCTACAGCGCTCATGTGATCGATCAGGCCATTACGATTCTTGGCGCAAACAATGACATTCAGTGCATGTTCACGACGCCAAAACTCCTCGAAGCTCTGGCTCTGCGTTTGATGGATCAGGGCAGCAGCATTGAAGAAGCCGGAATCAAAGGCATCTTTTGCGGAGGCACGGAGTTCACTCAGCAATGGTTCCGCTTCGCCTGCGAAGAATTGCTTGGTCCAAATGTCTACATCACTCCCACATACGGCAACACGTTGATGGGCTTAGCATGCGGCAAACCGTTCGACGCGGCTGATAACTACAAGATCACCTACTACGCGCCTCAACCGCGTGCTGTGATTGAAGTCGTTGATTTTCACGACCACACGAAGTTGGTTGATTATGGTGCGACGGGCCGAGTCAAACTCTACACAATGACGCAGGAACTGTTCGTTCCAGGCTTCCTGGAACGCGATGAAGGCGAACGCGAAAAGCCATGCCCGAAATATCCCTGGGACGGCGTCAGCAGTGTAAGACCTTACCACGTGTTCGCAAAGACAACGACGGTCGGCGTTTATTAGAGGTCGTGAGGGCAAGTCGTACAAAAACAGCCCTGAGGTTTTCACGACAGGGCCGCTGTATTCCATTCATCGTCTACGAGACTCGAACTACTTCGCGATGACGCGAGCCATTTCGAGAACCTTGTTCGAATAACCCCACTCGTTGTCGTACCATGCTACGAGCTTCACGAAGGTTCCGTCGAGTGCGATGCCGGCTTCTGAGTCAAAAACGCTGGTGCAGACTTCTCCAACGAAGTCTGTTGAGACAACCTTTTCAGTTGTATAAGCCAGAACGCCCTTCATCGGGCCCTCTGCAGCAGCCTTAACAGCCGCACAAATTTCTTCGTAGGTCGCTGACTTGTTCAGTTCAACCGTCAAGTCCACAACTGACACGTCCGACGTTGGAACGCGGAACGCCATGCCGGTCAACTTTTTGTTAAGTTCCGGAATGACTTTACCAACGGCCTTGGCAGCACCGGTTGATGAAGGAATGATGTTTTCCAGAATCCCGCGCCCGCCACGCCAGTCCTTGGTGCTTGGTCCGTCAACAGTCTTCTGAGTTGCGGTGGCAGCATGAACGGTTGTCATCAGGCCTCGCTTGATGCCGAACGAGTCGTTGATGACCTTAGCCAATGGAGCCAGGCAGTTTGTTGTGCAGCTAGCGTTGGAGATAATCGCCTGGCCAGCATAGCTTGTGTGGTTCACTCCATAAACGAACATTGGTGTGTCGTCTTTTGACGGAGCCGACAAGATGACCTTTTTTGCACCAGCAGCCAGGTGAGCCTTGGCTGTCGCTTCATCCAGAAACAGGCCGGTTGATTCAACAACAATGTCTGCGCCAACTTCGTTCCACTTCAATGTCGATGGATCTTTGACTGCTGTCAGACGGATCTTCTTGCCATTGACGATCAGGTTTGTGCCTTCAACGGAAACGTCGCCTTTGAAGCGGCCGTGGACGGAATCGAACTTCAGCATGTAGGCCAGATAGTCTGGTTCAAGCAAGTCATTGATGCCTACAACTTCGATGTCTTTTGAAAAGTTCTGAATCGCTGCACGGAACACCATTCGTCCGATGCGTCCAAATCCGTTAATACCGAGCTTAATCATGGAATTGCCATACTGTTTGAGACTTGTGACAGGTAATTACGAACCATCAATTTAACGTCACTCGCCAGTAGCGCCAATCGCTGACGGCGAATGCGGCCACAGCCTCCCAAAAATGCTGAAAGAGGGGCTAAAATCAATGGCGGTCTGAATGAAATCCCA
>JAYVNW010000093.1:0-3023 GCA_043758225.1 Candidatus Kuenenia sp.
TTCTATTCGTCTGAGACCGAAACAGCGATGGCGACGATCGAACAGGAATTCGGGGGCCACGCGGCCACTGAGATCCGAAAGACATATTTTCGAGTTCGCAAGGCTGGAAACGGTTATGAGTTTTATGTCCAGAAGCAGTTGTTAAAGTAGTGGCCCCAATTCACGGTTCGTGAGTTTCGTTTTGTGCATTTCGTTATTCTCTTTCGTCTTCCCGGGTTGAACTATGAATCTGTTGCAGAATAGCGCTGGCTTTATGTTCCTGCTGGCTCAGGACCAAAAAGTCGAAGTTTCTTTCATGATGAAAGTAGTGGAGAATTCCATTTGGCTTGGAATTGGAGCATGTGCAATGCTCGGGGCCTTTTGCGGATATTTGCTTTTTCGCCGTATCAAACAGAAATCATTTCCGGGCGTGGAGGCAGAGCAGGCATTTCTGAATGATATTGGAGAATGTCTTGATCGAGACGATTTTGATGGCGCATTGGCTTTGTGTGATACTCCAGAACTCTGGAATCGAGCGTTACCTCAGTTGGCGACATTGGCATTGCAGCAGAGAGGCAATTCAATCGGCAAGATTCGTCAGATGCTAATGGAGCGATTCGAGCGCGACATTATGACGGGTCTTGATCGTCTGAATAACTGGGTCTCCACTAGTATTAAGACAGCACCTCAGCTTGGGCTGCTGGGTACGGTTCTGGGGATGATCAACGCGTTTTCAAAAATTGCTGGTGCTTCGAATTCAGGAGTTGAACCAAAAGAACTGGCAGCTGACATCAGTTTCGCTTTGTGGACAACTGCCGCCGGAATGGCGATTTCAATTCCATTGATTGTGCTGAACTCGGCAGCTCAAAACAGAATCAACGGATTGCAGGAATCTGTCGATGAAGGACTTGGGCCGTTCCTTGATGACCTTGCAGAAGCCCAGAAGCGAAATTCGAAATAAGTTCAATGATTCTGAGTCGAAGTCTGGCGTATTGTATCGCTCGGGCAACTCCAATGAATTGACTGGGTTCGAACCATGAAATCAGGATACAAGCATGTCTGACGAAGCTGAAAATGAAGAAGAGTTTCCTGTCCGTCAAAAGCGGGCAGTACCGGACAACGAGATCGATATCACTCCGATGATTGATGTGACATTTCAACTGTTGATTTTCTTCATGGTGACGTCAACGATGCAGGGAAATCCTCCTGCTGATTTGCCCTCCGCACGATCAGGCGGATCAATTGAAGTCGCAAAAGTCATCAACGTTGTGGTGAAACCGTCCATAGTTGCTGGTCAGCCAGCACAGATAGAAATGAACAAAGAAGCTGTCAATCTGGAAGAACTTAAACTTGCATTAGAAGAGCAGGCGGGGGCTAGGACGGACGGAATTCATGTCATGCTGATGGCGGATCGTTCCATGAAAAACGGAGATCTGAATGAAGTCGAAGTGTTGCTGTCTGAAATTCAGGGCGTGACTTATCACTTTGGCGTCCAAGATCGACGCGACTAAGAGAATCAGTTTCGACGGGTGCGATATGGCTGACAGCGATCTGACGGGAAAAAAACTTGGCGAGTTTCAGTTACTGCGCCCACTCGGCAGTGGCGGAATGGCCGAAGTGTATCTGGCTGAACAAACGACACTGCAACGCTATGTCGCGGTGAAGATCATGAAGCCCGCTCTGATGGCGCATTCAGGGCAGGATCTGGTGGCTCGTTTCAAGCAGGAAGCGATGATGGCTGCGGGGCTGAATCACCCCAACATTGTTCAGGTATATACCATCGGTCAGGAGGACGGCCTGCACTTTATCGCGCAGGAATTTGTCCAGGGCAAAGATTTGGCGACGATATTGAAGGGGAAGGGTAAGCCGGACGCAGCGTCGGCGTTGCATGTGATGCGGCAGGTTGCATCGGCGCTGAAGGCGTCTGGTCAGGCCGGAATTGTGCACCGTGACATTAAGCCTGAAAATATCCTGGTTACGAAAAAAGGTGAAATCAAGGTCGCCGATTTTGGACTGGCGCAGCTTGGTGAATCAACAAAGGACAACAAGGGTGTCACGATGGGGACGCCACTTTACATGAGTCCCGAACAGGTCAGCGGACGAGAACTCGATCCACGATCTGATATCTATTCTTTCGGCGTGACGGCGTATCAGTTGCTGTGCGGTGAAACGCCATTCAAGGGCAACAACGCGATCGCGATCGCAAAACAGCATTTGACAACTTCGCCGCCTCCATTGAAGGGAAAAAATCCCGCATTGCCGGATATTCTGTGTCGCATGGTTCATCGCATGATGGCCAAACGCCGGTCGTTGCGGTATCAGTCGGCAGACGAAGTGTTGGAGGATCTTAAGAAGTTGATTGTGGCTCACAAGCAGGGGCGGTCGCTGGATCTTGTGCGACTCCCGCGACTGGAAGAATTAGACCGAATCGCCGAACAGGAGCGCAGCAAGCCGAATCGCCCTCAAAGCGTTGGTGCGAATGCCAACGTCGATGCTGAAGAATTATTGCTGGGGCCTGATGTCGCGCCCTCTGTGACAATGGTGATGCCGGATCGGCGGGAAGAAGACGCCGAAGTTCTTGATGTTGCGGAACAATACGAGGCTCAAGCGTTACAGGCATCCAGAACTCAGACCATCACTGCTTTGGATAATCTGCCGCCGATTCCGAAGAAGAAACGTGCAAATCAGGATGCCTTCATTGACCTGACACCTGCGGTGGATGTGACATTCCAGCTGCTGATCTTCTTCATGATTACAGCATCGTTTAGTCTGCAAAAGGCATTTGATGTTCCACCTGCAAAGACTTCGGAAGGCGTTTCGACGAATGTAGTTGTGCCGATGGAAGAGTCAGGAATACGAGTTGAAGTAGATCGCGAGAATATTGTGTTTATTGGTGACAAGAAAGCTCGCACCTATAAAGAAATTCTGGAGCTACTCACCGCAGAAAAATCCGCTAACAACGGCATAAATGATCTGGATTTGATTCTGGATCCGGATTCCACGCACGAAATGCGGGTGACCGTAATTGATGCGGCAACTCAAGC
>JAYVNW010000094.1:0-4279 GCA_043758225.1 Candidatus Kuenenia sp.
ACGCGAACTTCGCTGCTCGTTGGATCTACGGGGTGATTTGTCAGTTCGACATCAACATTGCAGCCAGCCGATCGTAGAACTCGCACAGCCTCAACATTACGAGCCAGCATGTCACTCGGGCAACTGCGAGACACGCTCATCATCACAGGTTTGCCACGCAGGCCTGTCAGGCGATCAGCCTTCAGGCAGTCGCTCTTGCAGGCAGAGTCCAGCAATATGCCGCCCGCAAACCACTCCGGTCGCTGCACCAGCATCTGCAGAGCTGCGTCAGCACCGTAACCAGACCCGGCCAGGAAGATGCGTTCGCTGTGAATATGAAACGCCTGGCGAAGTCGGCAGGTTGTCACGTGCAGCAGGTCCTGCAGCGGCACGGATCCAAACTCAAGGGAGGACACGTCCCAGCGAAATCCGCCTGCGGTTTCGTGCTGTCGATTCCCTCGCAGTGCCAAGCCGATGTAGTTCTGTGAACTCACGGCCGACATAACTTCTTCCAGCTGATCTTCATCGTTGGCATCACTGTGGAACCAGACGACCAGCGGATACGCATAGCCTTCTTCGTATCGTTCAGGAACATAAATTGAAACGGGCCAGTCAGATTCTGCCACTGAACCGGAATACTGTGCAGGACAATCCGGAGACTGGCTCCATGATTCATAAACTTCCCGCAGTTCGGTAGGAAGCATCTGCAGATCAATATCCGGCAGTAAAGAGTCGAGTTCGCCTGACGAGAATGACATGCTTCGAACGCGATTGAACATGATTAAGAACTTCCGTGATGTAGAAAAATGAGTTTGGGGGGGAGGACACATCAAAATCGGTGACCTGAAGACCGTCCTGATCTGTCGGCTGCAAAAGTCATTGACCAGCAACAATGCTTTGCGGCATCGGCACTTGTCAGTGACCAGTTTCGGAAATCACCTGTCTGACTTCGTTCAGAGGAAAGTGTTTTCCAGGACACGCTGTTGTTTTCACAGCGGCATGCCCCATGAATTTTTCCGGAATTATCCGGTGACGAATTGAAAGAACTTTCACCAGGGTCTTGAGTGAATCCAGTTGAGCCTTCGAAGGCGGTGCGTCTTCGAAACTTCCAATCACACAAATCCCTATTCCACGTGAGTTAAAAACTGCACTGCCGGAATGAGCCCCGTGGACCTGCTCCTTCCAGCGAAATGTTGACTCTACTGTTCCATCTGGCATGCCGTGCCCGTTACCGATCACAAAGTGATATCCTATTCCAAGCCAGTGATTACCTTCTGCATCTCTGCGTTGCAAATGTTCTTCGTGAATCGATTCGACGCTGCCCGATTCAGTGGCCGAGTGATGGATGATGATGTACTCCCATTGAGTTTCTTCAACATCCGCCATCCATAATTTTTTGACATCCTGTCGTGAACCTTGCGAACTCTGCTGACCTCCGGATAGTCCCAGGACTGCTCGCCCTGAAATCATATACGGCTGTCTTTCCTGGCACAGCAGTTTGTGATCAGAACACCAAAGAATAATGACCAGACTAGATCTACAAACCGCAGACAGAAACCAGCCTGACTTTTTGTGAAACCAAGTGATCAGTTTTTGATGCCTTGTTTTCGTGAGCACAATTTGAGTTCAACCTGCGAATTCAGAAACCACAAAACACTTTGACCAACAATTCCCACACATTAACTAAGATGACGTTGCCAGCTCCAAAACAGTCACTGAATCACTCGACTCTACAAGGCACTTGCGAAGGTGTCAATGTCCTGTTGTTTCATGACTATTTGGCCGCAATATTGCCCGTCCGGCGAGGTTAATTTCACGCGGTTTGCGCTGACTTTGACGGCTTGTAAATGGGCCTACAAACTGCCTGAATCACCTTGACCGCCCCAATCGTTACAACCTCAGTCATTTCAGCGATTTCGAGCTGATGCATGTCACTTCTGCTGCAGTTTTGCGATCTGCAGGAAGAAGTCGAAAGTGGGTAGTTGCGAACTCTGCCGTTCTGATTCGTCGTCCTGTGAATCATGTCCAAACAGTGGAGTTGTTCCGAACGTTTCGACGGTTATGATTCGCCACTTAGTGCGGTGGTGGCATCGAGCCCCGCCAAATATCAGTCACCGAGAATCCTGTGCCAATCCAGAACTCCAAAAATCCCGCAAGCACCGATCATCCCATCGTCTTTTTTGATGGCGTCTGCGGGCTTTGCAATTACAGCGTGAACTGGCTGCTGGCACGAGATCCCGATCACCGCCTACGATTTGCGCCCCTGCAAGGGTCTACAGCCGAACGCTTAGTGAAATCGGAGATCAGGAATCGATTGGATACTCTGGTCTTTGTTCGCGACGGGCGAACATTTGTCCGTACGGCGGCCGTCAGTCGCATGTTGATGACGCTCGGCGGAGTTTGGAAGGTGCTGGGTGGACTGTTGTGGATTGTCCCATGGCCAGTCCGGGATCTGGGTTATCGCCTCGTTTCTCGCTTCCGTTATCGCATATTTGGAAAGCACGAATCCTGCCGCCTGCCGACGCCTCAGAAAAGAGCCGTGTTTCTGGATTAAGTTGCGGGCTTGTGTGCAGCCGCCCGGGCGGTAACATTCGTGCTGGAACGCGCAGGGGTCAGCAGCTTTCTAAGACCATCTTGCTGCGGCGTTACGCCGTGGTTGATTTTTCTTTCCAATTCGTCCCCAGAGTCGTTGTGCGTCTGGCCAGCAGTGGACTGCCGGTTGGCGACCAAGGCAAGCACAAGGCTTTCGCCGACCGGCAGTCCACTGCTGGCCTTGGTAAACGCCTCTGGTCCGCAGATCGAAGTTAGAAACTGCTGCCCCTGCCGTTCTGTTTTAGATCTGTGTCCGGGGCTTCGCTGCGATGCTGAGACGACTACTTCGATTCCTGTTTGGCCTCTCAAAGCCAGCTTCGCCGACAAACGGCATCTCGCCGCCGCAGCCAGTTCCTTCATCGCTCGCCGGGCGTGATCTTTCCAATCCAGCAGGCCGCACAACAGGAAATGTTTCTGTATCGACAGCCACTGAAGTTCCACGATCAGCTGCTGCAATACCGCGGAAGACTGCAACGCCCTCCGGCTTGAGCGGTCTTGACGCCAGTAAGTTTGCACCGATCACCATCGACGAAGCTCTTTCGGCCACCGCAAGTGTTCGTTGGCAGTCGGCTTATTACGATTCGCGTGGAGTGATTCCGCCAGCCAGTCTGCCACGCATTCAAGTGATCGACCGCACGATGGTCGGCATGGGGCTGATCTCCGATCAGGAACTCGCCAAAATCCATGACATTGGCGAGAAGATGGCTCTGTTTCACAGCGACGCTGCTTTCATCGCAACCGCTGGCGAACGAGCCGTCACGGAATCTCGAGAAGAACGTCAGCGACGAAAAGAACAAAAAAAATCCGAAGCAGAAACCAACCGAACGCTGCGCCGTGAACAAGTCGCTCAGCGCCGAGCGACCGACATTGTGTTCCTTGGCCGTGGCGTCTCGCGAGGTCTTGCCGATCGGCGTTCGAACGTCGAACTTTTGCAAAGCAACGCACTGCCGGTTATTTCAAGTCCCGCTGACCTTGCCAAGGCGATGGATATTTCCATCTCGCAATTGCGTTGGCTGGCGTTTCACAGCGATGCACCGACGCGAGTCCACTACGTTTCATTCGACGTGCCAAAGAAAAGCGGCGGAATGCGACGCCTGTCTGCCCCGCATCAGAAACTTGGAAACGTACAACACTGGATCCTGACGAACATTCTGAATTTGTTACCCGTCCACAAAAACGCACATGGCTTTGTGGCTCAGCATTCTGTTTTGACAAACGCGGAACCTCACGTCGGCGCGGCGGTTGTAATCAACGCCGACTTAAGCAACTTCTTCCCAACGATTACGTTTACTCGGGTTGACGGCATGTTTAGAAAACTCGGTTATTCCCCTGCAGTTGCGACAATTCTGGCATTGTTGTGTACTGAATGTCCTCGGCAGACATTGAAGTTCGGCGAAGAAATTTACCATGCCGCCACCGGCCCTCGCGCGTTGCCGCAAGGTGCGTGTACGAGCCCTGCGATCTCGAACCAGATTGCCTCGAAACTGGACCGCCGCATGACATCCATGGCATCAAAGCTTGGCTGGACATATTCTCGCTACGCCGACGACCTGACTTGGTCCACGACCGGCGAAGTCACACCATCCGTCGGCTATGTGCTCGCTCGCCTGCGTCACATTGTCGATGACGAAGGTTTTGCACTCAACCACGCGAAAACCCGCATCCAACGCCGCAGCCAGCAGCAATCCGTCACCGGCGTCGTCGTCAA
>JAYVNW010000095.1:0-1569 GCA_043758225.1 Candidatus Kuenenia sp.
AGTCGGAATCGGCTGCCGAATTCCACCGGTCGCAGCCATGGGTCGTTTGGATCAAGTTCCTTGAGTGCTCGGAATGCACCGTATCGCGTTTCCATAGAATCTGAATTCATCAGCTCTCGCAGGGCAATGACCGAATCTGCGTCGTCGATGACCGACATGGCCACATAAGAATAGACGCGAAATGCCGGTTGGTCCCGGGCGGCTTCGTGCAGAATCGTGATTCCGGATCCGTCGCCGAGATACGCCAGTGCCTGAGCTGCCTGAAACTTGACTTCGAAGTCCGTTGACTCCAGCGCATCCTTGAGAAACGGAATACCACTGTCGCCGATTGCTTCCAGTTGCAAGGCTGCTGTCTGAGCCTTGTCGGGATCCATAATGTCACGTGCCAGTCGTTCGACTCGAATTCGTCGAGCGACTTCAGATTCATTGAAGGCAATGCTGCGAATGACAGCTTGATAGCGCGGAAAGTTGTTGATGTATTGGGGATGCACTTTCAGGCTGATCAGATCGTCCTGTTTGGCTATGGCGCATGGGATCTTCTGGCCGAAATTGTTGTAGCGATTGAAACGTTCTGAAACCGCGTCAGCAATGCGTTTGCTGTTTCGAAAGCCCTTCTTTTCGCGACGCAGTACGATGCTCAGGTCGCGTTCAGTCTTCGACACTGCACCGCCTGGAATCGTGCCGTACATGAGTTCGCCCTGTCGTTCTTCCGGTGAACCTTTGACGCCCAGGTTTGTCAGGATGGCTCCGCCTGCAACTGCGTATTCATGACCTTTCAATGCACCGCGGCCTTCGACGTTTTGTTCTTCGAAGAGTCGAGTTTCCAACAGCCAGCCGCCTTTGAGACTTGTGGCTTTCGCCTGCGGCGGGATCGCGACGCGGACGTCGAAGTGCTGGCCTTTTCGAACCATGGCAGGAAGATATGCCGTGACGACGACCAGTGCCGTATCCTGTGACGCAAGGATGCGTTTCCCGTCGGGAACATTTCGCCGAGCCATCTCGTTTTGCAACTGCGTGCGCAAGGCCGATGGTGACGGATCACCGCCCGTACCGTTCAGTCCGGTGACCAGCCCGACTCCGCGAAGTGTAATGACCGTATTGCCCTGAACACTCATGTATTCCGACAACAGCGGCGTCTTGATACTCGTGCCAAAGTCGTTGTCTTCTTCATCGTCGAGTTTTGATTTCGATGTTTTCTTCTTGTCTTTCTCGACTGCGTCGCTGGATTCTTTGTCTTTATCGCTGCCAAAGCGATCTGCCAGCATTCCCGCACCAGGCATGCTCATCAAACCTGCTGCGCAGCCGCAGAGGAACGTGGATGTCAAGAGGCAGATGACAGACATGATCAGATTGAATCTGAGAGCAGATTTACTTCGGCAGAGCCTGGTGTAACGCATGTGAGTGGGTCCCTGATTGTTGTCAGAGTTCAGCAGCGGTAATGACATGATGCAGCTCCGTAGCCGTGACGAACCGTCCTTGTTGCGCCGCGCCACTTGCAGTGCCGTACGCAAAACGCCGGATTGTCACGATACCGCCGCGCAGGCAAAACGACACCACTGGAAAGTGATG
>JAYVNW010000096.1:0-2278 GCA_043758225.1 Candidatus Kuenenia sp.
GTGACGGGCGACACCAATGGGACCTATGACGTCTTTGTGAAGAATCTGTCGACGGGCGTGATCACGCTGGTCTCTACCGGGGCTAACGGAATTGGGAACAGCGAATCGTATTCTCCCTCAATAAGCAGCGACGGGCAGTCTGTCGCGTTTATCAGCTATGCGTCGAATCTGGTGACGGGCGACAACAATGGGACCTATGACGTCTTTGTGAAGAATCTGTCGACCGGCGACCAGACTCCGCTGGCTTTACTCACTCCGGCCTCCCTGAGTCTCGTGATCGACCGATCGGGATCAGGGACTGGTCAATTGCTCGGTGGCTCAGGAGGCGTGTTCGATGGGTTGAATCGCTTGCGAGTCAACGGTGTGGAGTATGCTCCCACGCCGTCAGCAACGACGGTTGACAATGGTCGAACGCTCGCGACCGGCATCGCAACGATGAGTGGCCTGTCGGTGTCTCGCGAAGTGACTGTACCGATTACGGGGAGTGAAAACTTTGCTCGAACCATGGATGTCTTCTCAAACAACACGGGCAGTGCAATCACGGTGGCAGTGAATCTGCTGGGCAATCTGGGCTCGGATGCCGCAACAATGGTATTCGCAACCTCCGATGGAGACTTGATCGTCGAAGCGACTGACTGGTGGTTTGGCACGGACGATGGCAATCCCACGGGCGGGACTCCGGCTGTGATTCATCTGCTGCACGGACCTGCTGGTTTGCAACCTTCCAGTGTGTCTGTCCAGGAAGACAATGTTCAATGGACCTACAGCCTGACCATCGGTTCGGGCGAAACGAAACGGCTGGGTACGTTCACGGTGCTGGGGAATACTCGGCAGCTAGCGATTGCTGCGGCCAATGCTTTGGTCACGTCGTCTGGATTTGGCGGACAAGCGGCCGCGTTTCTGGATGCCGGAGAAATCGCGTCGCTGGCTAACTTCTCGTTCAATACCGCACCAACCAGCATCGTACTTAGCACCAACCTTGTGGCGGAGAACCTGCCCATCGGTACTGTGGTTGGCACCTTTACGACAGTGGATCCCGATGCCGGTGATACATTTTCGTACACGCTGGTGGCCGGAAATGGCAGTACTGACAACGGCAGCTTTACAATTGTCGGCAATGCTCTGCGGACCAATGCCAGTTTCAACTTTGAAGTGAAGAACATCTATACCGTGCGAGTTCGCAGCACAGATCAAGGCGGACTGTCGACGGATGGCATCTTTGTGATCAATGTGACGAACGTCACAGAGCTGGGCGGGATTGATGTCCAGAACGGTCAGACTCAGCGATCTTACCTACGTACTCTGGATGTGCTGTTTGATCAGTCCGGGGACTTGTTGAATCTGATCAACACCGGCCGTTTGCAGTTGACTCGCCGAGACCTGAACGGGCTGAATCCCGCGTCTATGACATTACCAACGGCCAGCGTCGTCGGTAATAACATTCGACTGGACTTCGGGGTCAACGGCATCGGAGGCAATCGCAACTCGAACATCGGTGATGGCTACTATGAACTCGGGGTTGATATGGACGGCAACGGCACGTTCGAGTCGAAGAAGTATTTTTACAGGCTGTTGGGTGACGTGAACGGTGACAGGAAAGTCGACACAACCGACAGCAATCTGACGCTGGCCGCCTATGGCAGCACCAATCCTGAACGTGACGTCAACGGAGACGGGGCTGTGAATGCCAATGACCGGACGCTGGTTCTGCGTGGTCTTGGGCGAAAACTGAAGGATGGTCTGTTGACCGACGACTAACAGGACTGCGGCATTTGATCGTCAGCGGGTGTGCGTTTGGGGTCTGTTGATTTAGTCGCAGCTGAAATCTGCTGGAAACACGGTGGTTTTATCTGCGTGGCGTTGTCCTTCAGGAATTCGCGACGTTCAGTGGATAGCATTTGTTTAGTAGCCTGGAAGGAGAAGTTTTGTAGAAATCGGAAGGGGTTGTAGTGTCGGCTTGCTTTTGGATGGTGGGATACTGATCATCTAGCCTGCAGGATACGTACTGCTCACTCGGTGATGCGGCGACTGCGGTTGGACCTGATCAGGTGATCCCATGCTTGACGACTCCGTTGCTCTCTTTGTCGCTGGTGATGATTGTCCGGTAGAGATCAATCAACTATTTCCCGTTGTCTATGCGGAATTGAAACGCCTGGCCCACTTTCAGATGAGTTCGGAACGGGACGATCACACGTTGACACCGACGTCGCTTTTGCATGAGGCTTATCTGCGGCTGAAAGGGGATGGAAACCAGTCTGTGACGGCGATGAGTCGAGTG
>JAYVNW010000097.1:0-5781 GCA_043758225.1 Candidatus Kuenenia sp.
CGGTTCGAATTACGTCGGTCCTGCTGCACGGAACATCCAACAATCGCCAATCCGCAGACATGCAGGATGCCAACACGGTCAGTTTTCTGCAGGAACTGCAACACTTTTCCGTTACAGGCGCACAACAGCCTGGGCTGACGTCGAGATTTTCGAATTCGGATATTTCAAAGCCGTTCGATGAAACGACGCTCGTGCACTTCGGCGACGACTTGTCAGAAAGAGATTTCTTGCAGGGAGTGAATCAAACCGCCGAATATCTCGAACTAAGGACGCTCACGGCCGCACGTCAGGAAATGAATTCATGGCGTAATCCGGAACGGACGCACATCCCTGAATGTTGTGACACAACGCTTCGTTCTTTCGGTCTTGCAAAGATTAATGCCGATGCCTGGGAAGTCGCCAATAGCGGAACCGGTCCTTTGGCATCTGCAGCACTTAGTCATTGGGCGAAATCACCGGCTGACACCCAGGAAACAGCAGATTCGCCTGAATGGAATTCGTTGATTGATCAACTGGGCATCAGCGAAGACGCCATTTTACAAGCGATTCCGGCGGTGCTTGACAATGGACGCACGCGTCGGATGGATGAGTACGCCAATATCGTCGGGCAGCGGATCGTTCAGGGAAACGCGGAGTCACTGACGGAACAGATTACCAACATCGTCAGGCAGGACACAGCAACACCATCCACTGAACGTAATTCTATTGCGGCTTTGATCGAAGAGATTCGTACTGAACTCAATAGCAAAGTATCCATCGACCTGCAGCTTACCGAAAATGTGCTCCGGAAAATGCTGGAGAAAGGCATGCATCCCGGACATGCAGCCCTGACGATCTCGAATCTGACTCGCCAGACAAGTGAGGCAATCAAAACCTGCGAAACACAGCAGAACGATCTTCAAAACGCCTTCCACAATTTACGTGAATCGCATTCTTCTTTTAGACCAGGCCAGCCAGGCGAAACTGGTCATTTTGCGTTGCGAGGACTGTGCCGTCAGTATTGTCTGTTGTTCACAGGGCAGGCAATTTGCCAGTTTCAGATCGGGCGTCTTCAGACGTTTCGCAAGGCACTGCCACAACTGCACGACACTCGTTTCGCGCCGCTACGTGATCGGCTGAACCTGCTGGCAGTGCAAGTCAACGGCGGCGTACCCAGCACTCCAGTCATTCCAACTCAGATGGTCGAAGCGTTTGAAGCCTATCTTCAGACGTCGGGCCGGTTTAAGCTGAGTTCACTACTGGACCGTGATGCAACACCGGCAGACGTTGCCGCGCTAAGGTCTGAGGCAAACAATTTTTTGCTTGTCAGCATGTCGAGAAACCCTGAGTGTTCTGACGACGACGTTATTCCACGACGTCGCGAATCGTTTCCCGCCAACGCTCGGCCAAAGCTGCAAAATGTTGGTGGAGGGCAGCGAGTTCTCGCTGTTATCCCAAGTCATCAACCTGCGGATTATTGGAAGTCGTTGCTGAAGAGTGAATTCGGAGCATGCGTCTCTGCGTGTACTACGGAAACCGACGGCATCAGCATTGTTTGTGAAACTGAAGGTATTTCAATTCCTGCAGCAATCGACGTGCTGACCCACATGCGACCACACGTCCTGGAACTCGCAGGACGACTTCATTCACGCCAGGATGTCCCGTGGTAAAACGTCGCTGGGAGACATGAGACAATCCGTCTGGTGCCTGTCGGCATGAATCCTCGAATTTCAAATACGGAATCACGAGCGGCCGCAATTGTTCGGGGAAGACAGTATAATATCTCTCCCATGTCAACAGCGAACTTTGCCCTTCCCGCGATGTACTCGGCTCTTTCCAGAGCCCGTGTGAAGTTCGTTCAGCAGCACCAGCAATTCGCATCGTGCCGGCAAGCTGACGCATACCGCTCGCCGGTTATAGACACATGAACCACATTCTCGTCGCTGAATTCCTGTTGGCCAACGCTGAAGCATCACGCAAAGCTTCAAGATCGATGCTCAACGAAGCAGCCGCGATGTTGACCGCAGTCGCCACGGATCTTGCGCTCGCACCAAACACTGATGTCACGGTGCTGTTGAGCGCCGAAACAAATCCGTTCCCAGCAACGCTGCCCAACATTCAAATCATTTCCGGCGAACTTCGCCCTGAGACGCTGCAACACATTCTTCGCGGCAATGAAAATCATTCACCTTACGACGCCGTGCTTCTGATCGCGCCGGAATGTGATGGCGTGCTGGTCTCGCTGCTGAAGGCGTTTCAGGAGCAACCCGCGATGCAGATTCGCAGCCTAAATCTGAATTGGCGGCTGGCGGAAGTTTTTGCCGACAAGAAAGCCACCGATTCGTGGTTGCGACAACATTGTATTGCCACCATTCCGACGAAAACCGTCAGCGATACTCTTGCGAGCTTGCTACAGAGAGCCGCAGCATCTCGCGAGCGGCAGGGCGTCAGCCGTCCGAACGAATGCAACGTACTCGGAGGGCTGACGCCCTGCCGCTCGCCTGAATACTATCATGACTTCACTGGGCAACTCGCCGTTCTGAAACCTCGTGACGGTGCGGGTTCAGACGGTGTGGAAGTTGTGCCATTTGGCCAGGAAGCGTTTCACGAATTGCCGCAACAGCATTCGGACGACGATCACTGGCTGTTGCAGCCGTTTCTGCCAGGCGTCGCATGTTCCGTTGGCTTCATTGGCGGAGGACTGCACGGTCCAGCCACTATCCTGCCTCCTGCGCGACAGAATATTGTTGCCAGTGCTGCCGGGCTGTCGTATCGCGGCGGTCAGATTCCTTGCGAGCCGGAAATCGTGGCACACATCGAGCCGATTGCAGGACACCTGGTGACGGCATTTGGTCCCTTTGACGGATATGTCGGAGTGGACTTGCTGGTCGATCTTTCCGTTTCGACTGGTTCCGAAGCGTCCGTTCGAGTCGTCGAAGTGAATCCTCGGCTCTGCACCAGTTACGTTGGATATCGCATGCTCACCGTGGACAATTTGGCGACATGGATGTTGCAACAAAACGCCGGACATGAAATTCGCTGGAAGTCTGAAACCATTCAATTTTCAACGATCTGATCCTCGGACAATCCACCGCTTTGACTGATCGCACAATTGCTTTCGCACACGGTCTTGGTACAGTCAGGCTGCGTAGAGCAAGGCGACATGTCTGCTCACGGTCCTACCACTCAAGCAGGCACGCCGCCTGTGCCCCAATTCAGGAGTTTCCGAATGATTAACCGTTATTTCATCCTCGCAGTCGCATCAATCCTCACTCTTTCAATGGCAACGAGTGCCATCGCCGAAGATGAAAAATGGATTACATTGTTCGATGGTAAGTCGCTCGACGGATGGGAGAAAATTGGTAACGAGCAAAGTGTCTGGGAAGTCAAAGACGGTTCAATCAACGGCTCTGGCCCGGCTTCCATGCTCGTCTGCACCAAAGGTCCATACAAAAATTTCCGCTACCGCGCAGAAGTGAAGATCAACGATCACGGGAATTCCGGACTTTATTTCCGGACAACGCGAAAGCCGGGCTTCAGCGACGGCCACGAAGCGCAAATCAACAGCACTCATACCGATCCGATTCGCACAGGTTCTTTGTATGGCATGTGCCATGTTTATCATGAACTTGTCAAACCAAACACCTGGTTCACTTATGAAATTGATTGTCGCGATGACGTCTGGCGTGGCCGTGAAATGACACGTATCAAGTTCCACGTCGATGGCAAGGAACTATACGAGTACCTTGATTTCAGCAAAGCATTCAAAGACGGGCACTTTGCATTCCAGCAACATGATCCTGGCAGCAAAGTCAGCATTCGTAAGGTAGAAGTCCTGCCATTGGCTGACTAACACACGTTCCAGTTCCTGCACCCTGCATGTTCCAAATTTCCACGGAATACGAAAGATCATTTTATGAATCGCAACTCAGTAATTGCTTCGCTCCTGGCAACGGTCGCGTTGGTGTCGGCTGTTCAGGCGGAAGAGAAACCTAAATTCGTCGATCTGTTTAACGGAAAAAATCTTGACGGCTTCACCCAAAGAAATGGCACCGCAACATACCGCGTCGAAGACAACTGCATTGTTGGCAAGACGTCGGAAGGCAGTCCAAACTCATTTCTGTGTACCGACAAACGTTACGGCGATTTTGAACTGAAGTTCGACGTCAAAGTTTCCACAGAGCTCAATTCCGGCGTACAGATTCGTTCGCAGAGCGTCGATGACAAACCAGAAGGGCGAGTGAACGGACCGCAGGTTGAAATCTCCCTCGACAAAATGGCTGGCTATATTTATGGCGAAGGCCTGCCAGGCGGCTGGATGGTTGCTGATGCGGATCGCAAGCCACACGATCACTTCAAAGATGGCGAGTGGAATTCTTATCGCATATTGGCAAAGGGCAATCGCATCCAAACATGGATCAACGATCAGCCGATCGCCGATCTGACTCACGAAGAACGATTTAAGACGCACCCGAAAGGATTCATCGGTTTGCAGGTTCACGGCATCGGTGCTGGTAAGGGACCATACGAAGTCCGTTGGCGAAATCTGAAGATCCGTGAACTAACGGAATGAATTTTCGTCATTCTGGAACCGCTCGGGGCGACTCCGGTCCCGTCCAGACACAGTCTTGTCAGGACGGGACTGGAGTCCCGTTCTACGAATGGCATCGAGTTCTTGAAAAGAATGCCGCTTTTGCTGTAACAGATCGATTTCTTTGACGCTTTGGATATTGAGCGACAGCCTGGTGCTCAGTCAAATTCCGCGTCGATCTTACAGAAAAATGGTGTTCCCATGAAAAATCTCTGCCCTTCATCCAACATCTGCACGAGAACTTCTTGTCTGCGATCGATCGTTACCGCAGGCGTGCTATGCCTTCTGTCTGCCCCATCGGCAAGCGTCAGAGCTGACAGTGCGGTGTATCAAACAGCGTTGAAATCGACCGTCTGGGTCCTGGCAAAAACTGGCGGCGAAACATCCAGCGGGACTGGCGTGTTAGTGGATTCCGAAAAGAAACTGGTGATTACTAATTTTCATGTTGTGGGTGAAGCTCGAGCCGCTGTCATTTTCTTCCCGGACTTTAAGAACGAGAAAGCTGACAACACGCGAAAGCATTATCTGGATAACGTCAAGACGCTGGGTATCCGCGGTCGAGTGTTGAGCGTCGATCGTAAACGTGATCTTGCACTTGTAGAGCTGGATCGACTTCCAGAAGGTGCTACAGCTGTTCCCACGGCAAACGACAGTGCCGGGCCGGGTGAAGATGTCGAATCGATCGGCAATCCAGGTACCTCCGATGCATTGTGGGTTTACACTTCGGGCACTGTCAGATCGGTCTATCAGAAAACATTCCGCACAGGAGCTGGCGAACATGATTTCAAGGTCGTAGAGACCCAGGCTCCAATCAATTCCGGTGACAGCGGCGGACCGGTGTTGAATAATAAAGGCGAACTCGTTGCGATTGCTCAGGCCATTGCACCCAACGCTCGATTGGTCAGCTACAGCGTCGATATCACCGAAGTGAAGACGTTTCTCGCCAGCCCATGGAAGCCTGCTCCGATTCCAGCAACCGATCTGCTCGACAAAGCAGAACTGAAATACACCAGCCACAAGTCCGGGCATCTGGAAGTGGAATTCGAAGACAAGGATACTGGCAAACAATCAGTTTTCATCACGACAGAAGTCGAATACTTCGAACGAGCTGACGTGCGAAAAATCTGGACGCTGGCGGCAACTCTGAAGCAGGCACCAAGCTCCGAAACAATGATGAAACTGCTGGAACAGAACTCACGCACAAAGCTCGG
>JAYVNW010000098.1:0-2633 GCA_043758225.1 Candidatus Kuenenia sp.
CCATGAAACGTTTGGAATCGTAAATCGCAGCGACCACTCGGCGGTAGTCTTCATAGATATCAACGCGGTCCCGCGTTGTAATGAAGTTCAATCCGCCGATTGTATTATCCACTTCTGATACGTTGTCCAGACGATATTCATCTTCCGATGGCGGCAGCAGTTCCTGTCGGCAGCAATCGATCATTCGTCCTTCGCGCATCAATCGTCGTGTCAACTGCGTGTTTGGCAGAGCCACAAGTAACCCAACCATCGCCCAGACGATGCCCGTTTCTTCGATGCAGGTAATCAGAGCTTCGCCGGTACCCGGTTTTTCATTGTCGAATCCAAGGATAAAGCCAGCGGAAATGGCGATGCCGTGCTTGTAAACCTCGTGGACGCGTTCCACGATTGGCTTCATCGAATTAACTTTCTTCTGAGTCAACGCCAGAAGATCGGGGTCGGGTGACTCGATTCCCATGAAGACAAAGCGAAATTCACAACGCTGCATCATGTCGAGAAGATCGGAATCGTCCGCCAGATTCATCGATGCTTCTGTGCCGAAGTAGAATGGATAATTGCGACGTTTGCACCATGCCTCCAGTTCCACCAGCAGTTTTTTTACAAACTTTTTGTTGCCGATGAAATTGTCATCCGACACATCGATCCAGCCGCGGTATCCAAGGTCCGCCAGCAGATCAAGTTCCGCCAGCACCTGAGGAACGGTCTTACTTCGCGGCACGCGACCGTACAATTCGATGATATCGCAGAACTCACAGTTGAATGGGCAGCCTCGTGAAATCTGAATACCGGCCTGTAGGTAATTCGGAAACTCCACAAGGTCAAATCGCGGCGTCGGCGATGTTGTGACGTCTGGTCTGTCGTCGGAAACGAACAAACCACATGGCTCACCTGCGCACCATGAATTCATCCACATTGGAATGGTCATTTCGCCTTCGCCAAGCACGCGGGCGTCTGCATCACGATAGACGTCAGGTTGGCTGGTAGGGTCGGGGCCTCCTGTGACAACGTATTTGCCATCGCGATTGGCTTTGGCGATCAGAGCCAAAATTCCATTTTGTTGTGAAATCATGCCACCAGTGCAGATGATGTCCGCCGCCTCCCATTCTTCATTCCGAAGTTCACGGACATTCAAATCGACCAGCTTGAATGTCCAGTTCTGTGGAAGAATCGCGGCGACCGTGAGTAGTCCAAGTGGCGGCGCAACGGTCTTTGCACCGGTCGTGGCGGCGCTGTCTGTCATGTTCCAAAAGTTTGAAGCTTCAAACCGAGGCTGAATCAGCAGGCAGTGTAGCGGTTCGTCCGGGCGGCGATTGGGTTTTGCCATTGTGTTATCGTCTTGAGGTGAATTTTAGTCCGGCATCGCTGCAGCGCTAGTGCTCTGTCAAGGCTCAGAAAAGGGGTCAGGAACCAATAGCCAAATGGCCCGAAGGGTGCTCCGCACTATTGGTTCCTGACCCCCTTTTACTGAGCCACCACTCCTCGTTTCATTGTTGACAGAGCACTAGTTTCACTGGACCGCACGAGTGTCTGCCAGTCCGTGCGCCGAGTCAATCGAATTGGCTTTGTGCCAGCATTTTTACGAAGACTAAGTCTGATTTGCCGCATGTTTGAAGGCAGAAACCAGAGCTTTGGTGAAGCGACTGTATCATCCGAAGAAGTACTCCGATACCCGCCCTTCTTTGTTTCGGCTGGTTTTGAAGCCTGGAACACGCCTTGCCGACCCGAAGCGATCGGCAAACTTGTCAGCAGAAGTCTGATGTGTATGATCTTGCGCATACTATCATTTATCCACAAAATTGACTGCGGAAATCTCAGTGAAAACAATACTTGCTCAATTCGACACCGACGTTTCGCCCAGCAGCTTCGATCGCGTTGTTGCCGTTGATTCTGCGGTGGATGATATATTCTCCTACGGCGCTGTAACACCAGATAACGTTACCGGACTGGTGCATGGATTGATCTTCACACGCGGACCGGCGGATCTGAAGAACTCAGCGATCTTCATCGGCGGCAGTGACGTTGCAGCCGGTGATAAGTTGCTGCGGAAAGTCTCAAAAACGTTTTTCGGTCCGATGCGGGTTTCCGTGATGATGGACTCCAATGGCTGCAACACAACTGCCGCCGCCGCGATTGCGAGTGCTCGAAAGCATTTGAATCTGGCTGGCTGCACAGCGATTGTACTTGGTGCGACCGGTCCTGTTGGACTGCGAGCAGCAGAACTGCTGGCGCTGGAGAATGCAGAAGTGACGCTGGTCTCCAGAACACTCGACCGTGCGGAAGCAGCATGTGATTCAATTCGGGAAAAGGTCGCAGATGCTCACGTCGCAGCAGCAAATGCTTCACTGCCTGCTGAATTCATGTCCCTCTGTCAACATTCGGCGATCATCGTGGCGGCCGGAGCGGCGGGTGTCTGCTTCCTGGAGGCCGGATCGCTCGGAAAGATCTCCGGACTTAAACTGGCTATCGACCTCAACGCCGTGCCACCTGTCGGTATTGCCGATATCAGTGTGATGGACAAGGCTGTCGAAAAATCCGGCGTCATCTGTTACGGCGCACTGGGAGTTGGTGGACTGAAAATGAAAGTTCACAAGGCCGCGATCGCGACACTTTTTGCATCCAATGATCGCGTTCTT
>JAYVNW010000099.1:0-6120 GCA_043758225.1 Candidatus Kuenenia sp.
ATAACGCATTGACGCATTCGGCGGCTTGAGGAAACTGGTCTACGCAGCCACGGGGGTCCTGGGTAAGAATTGTTTTACGACGACAGTTCTTTTCCCGAAGGAGCACCCCGATGGCTGCATGGACGCTGCCGCACAGGATAACAGACTGGTGTGAAATTCTCACCACCGCTTTGGACCGAAGAAGCCGAAAGTATTTTCTGACAATCATTCTCGGCATGCTGCTCGGGAGTGGCCGCAGAACAGTGGCATGCTGGCTGCGGGCCGCCGGTGTGACGGACGACTGGCAGGACCACTATTACTTCCTGCAGACACTGGGACGCAGTGCAAAACGTGTCGCCACCGAACTGCTGCATCTGGCTGTCAAACAGATTCCTGTCAGCCAGATCGGTGAGTTCATCAAACTGGCATTGGATGATTCTCCCACAAAGCGATACGGGCCCAAAGTCGAATTGGCCGGGACGCACCACAATCCCACACCCGGACCATCCGGTTCGGAATTTTTGTATGGCCACGTCTGGGTCACCATCAGTTGGCTGGTGACGCATCCTCAGTGGGGATGCATCGGGATGCCGTTGCTCGCGCTGATGTACGTGCGGCAGAAAGATCTTCAGGTTCTTGAGAACATCGGCAAAGCTCCGTGGAAGTTTCGCACAAAGCTGGAACTGGCCGCAGAACTTGTGGAATGGTGCGTAAAACTGCTTCAAAACTGGTTTAAGAAGCGGGTCATGGTGGTCGCGGATGGTGCTTATGCGAAGCGTCCTTTCCTGAAGCGAGTCATGGCAACAGGGGCCGTGGTGGTCAGCCGTCTGCGAAAAGACGCTGCTCTGTTCGATCTTCCTGTGACGGCAAAACGCTGTGGCAAAGGCCGACCGCGAAAGTATGGCGAGAATCGCATTTCGCTGGCACATCGTGGCGGTCACCGGCAGGGCTGGACGTCGGCTCAAATGACACTGTATGGCAAGGAACAGACTGTCACCTTCAAAACGTTTCTGGCGACGTACGCGCCCGTGGGTGGCGTCATTCGAGTTGTGGTCGTAAAGCGATCGCGCGAGCTGTTTTCTGATTGCGGGGCGGAGTGGGTGGCATTTTTCTGCACGGATGCAGCCGTCCCTGCCGAGACAATTATCGAAAGTGTGGCCGACCGCTCGGCGATCGAACAGAATTTCCATGACGTGAAAGAAGTGCATGGTGCAGGTGAGCAGCAGGTTCGAAACGTGTGGTGCAACGTGGCATGCTGGAATCTGTGTCTGTGGCTGCATACGATAGTGGAGTTGTGGTCGTGGAAACGCTCGGGCAGAACACTGAGACAGCGTGACGACCGGCCATGGGATGATCCGGCACGCCGACCAAGTCACGCGGATCGCCTAAAAACCCTGAAGAAACACACACTCCGCGAAACATTTTCCGGATTGCCTCGGCCCCTGCGTGCTGCTCGAAAATTCCAGCAACTGTTTCAAGCCCTAATTCAACTTGTTAACTGACTTAACCTGATGTCAGAAAGTGCAGCCCAAAAGAGACTGCAGTCGAACCGTGAGAAACAGACGGACCACGTGAGGACGCTGAATCTACTGGAAATGTCGCTCCTGAATCTGTGCTTTTCGAAAAAAGCACGTCTGAGTAGTCGCCGATGCTGTAAACATCACCGGTGACCGGATCGACCTCCAGCTTTCGATAAGCGAGCGAATCAACAGACGCCGATGTGTAACTCCCGATCCCATTCGTGTTATTGCGGAATACCAGTGAGTTGTCTCCACCCGATCCCTGAACGTAGACATTAGATCCTAGAGCCGCGAGATCGATCCCGCGAAAGTTGACGGCAGATGTCGTAACGGTCTGCGGCGTAGAGAATGTCGCCCCGCTGTTGGTACTGACACTCAGAAAAGCACTGCCTGCCGAGACCCAGGCCACATAAACATTGCTCGTTCCCTGAGTCTCTACCGCCACGTATGTGGCAGCATTGTTTGACAAAAGGACGCTTGGCTGAAAACTCTGTCCACGATTCAAACTTGATGCCACTTGCACCTGACCCTGCCGTAGGCTACGTGGATGTCGCCATCTGTTGCGGCCGCGATATTGTCTGTATTGTTGGCGTTGTCGATGGTGACGCCGGAATTGTCGTACACCTGAACTGCAGAATACAGGCTGGACAAGAGTGTCAGGTCTTCCAATCGTTCAATCACATGGGCCATTTGGCCACCGGAGTCGAATGTTCGACGTATCCGGCCGGAACGAGATTTTTTATAAACTGATTCGTGTCCCACGTCTGGTTGAGAGTTGCTAGAATTCGGCTAACAACCAAACTACAGGATTTTTGAATCGACATAGAGCGCACCCTTTGGGAGGACCAGAAATCTCTAAAATCAGCGGGAGGAAGCACCGATATCCCGGCCTGAAGTGAGATTTTGCCGGGAGGTTGTGCAGGATTTCGGACACGGATTGGAAGGTATGTCAGCCGGATATCTGCGGGCACTGACGACAACAAACAATGCGTGCGTAATCCAAGCGGAGTCTGATCCTTAGACTTGCCGGATTCCTGCCGTTAATCCAAGTATTGCTTGACGACTTGCCTACATTCATGAGGATTCTGCTGCGGAATGTTGTACAGGGTCACTCTGTTTCCTGCGAAACAGTTGCAACGGGAGTTCGACTGTCAGGGGCTAGGTAAAGTTGTTGGTGTCGTCGGTTCGTAAGAATCGTCCGAAGCGAGCAAAACTCTGAAATCTCGGAGCTGCCGCGGCAGCGTAGTGCTCTGTCAAGGCTCAGAAAAGGGGTCAGGAACCAATAGCCAAATGGCCCGAAGGGTGCTCCGCATTATTGGTTCCTGACCCCTTTTACTGAGCACCTCCTCGTTTCATTGTTGACAGAGCAGTAGGCAGTCGGCCGATGCTGGAGGGTCAAACTACTGGCAAGCCGCAGCAGCGGATTGTAGCGAGTGGGAAAGCTCGCTCGCGTCCCGCGGGATCTGTGTGGCGCATTGATTCCATCTTAGATTGGAATTCCGTTGGAATGGCACGGCAATGCTCTTTCCCAACGGCGCGCAGCGATTTGTGTTGGCCACAATCTGGCCTTAACATAACACGAACGCACTGGAAGTTTTCTTCGCAGCGAGCGTCGTTCGCCCAGGAATTGCTCGTGGACGCCGGAAGGCACGGACGCATGCCTCGGTAGCTTTGGTGTTCCGTTGGAGAAACATCACAGTTGAAGCGATGACAAGCGTCAGCGCTGACAAAACTCAAGGCGCCTGGCAACCACAATATTTCAACAGACCGCTTTTTTAATGTTGCCACGATGATACGGGAAAACTGCTAACGTTTTCGAGAGGGTCGAATTAAAGTTAAGTCCTACTCGCCTTTGGATGAATCCTCGGACTTCGATTTTTCTCCATCGGCTTCTTCGGAAGCCGGTCGCTGTGGTCGCCGTCCCGTGTTGCCATCACGCCGCTCACCGCCGCCTTCGCGCATCTGAGCCATACCAGCTTGAAGTTCTGCCTTATCCACTGATCCGTCTTTGTTTGTGTCGATCTGTTCCAAACGGTCCTTCATGAATGGCGGAAGTTCGTCCCTGCTGAGCTTTCCGTCCTTGTTCGCATCTGCTCTTTCAAGCAATTGAGCAGCAAACTCCGGCCCGCCACCGCTGCCGAATCCAACACCTGGACGTCCCCCACCGAATCCGCCAACTCCACCGCCAGATCGTTCGCGGGCGGAGGCCATGATTTCTTCTTTGTCAAGAACCCCATCTTCGTTCTTGTCGCCGCGAGCCATCATTGACTGCATACGTTCCGGCAATTCTTCTTTGGAGAGCTTGCCGTCTTTGTTTGCATCCATCGCCATCAAACGCTCAACCATCTGCGTCGCAGCGGCAGCGCCGGAACCACCCGCATCGCCACCAAAACCACCGCGTCCCATGCCTTCAAAGTTTGGACGCGTCTCAGACTGATCAAGTCGTCCGTCTTTGTTTTTGTCGAGAGTTTTCAACGTTGCGGTGGCGTTTTCAATTTCTTCCGCAGACAGGGTTCCGTCCTTGTCCGTATCAAGTGCGATCAACAAAGGATTCGGGATCCTGAACCCCTCGCCACCGCCACCAAAACCACCGCCACCAAATCGGCCTGGGTCACCTTGCGGTGGTTGAGCCATGACGCTGGCGGTCGATATTAAAGTAATACAGTATGTGGCAACTTGAATTGGCTTCATGGTCATGCTCCGAAATATTTTGAACTGTCAAAGTAAATTTGATTCATCCTGGCAACGCAATTTCCGGCGATGGGCATTGACCTACCCGATTCAACGGCAAATACTTTACGCTTCAACTCGATGAATGAGCAATCCGTCGATAATGTAGCTCCTGCTGCGTTTAACCCGTTGCCTGCCGAAAGTCGTCGCATGTTTCGTGAATTTTTTTGCGCGGCGGTAATCATTACCCTCGGTTTCGCAACGCTGGACTCTTCAAATGGCGTGATTGCTTGTTTAGACTGACAGGCTGATACCGAAATCTCCTGTTGTTCTGCACGTGCAAAGTTAATGCCATTCATACCGATCAATACTGACGCACCTCTGTACCACTTTCCGTACGCGACGATTGGTTTGATCTTTGCGAACGTGATGTGCTTCGCCACAACCGGCTTTGCTTTGAAGCCCGAACGTCTGGAACCGTGGCTGTTGCAGTACGGTGAAGGCTTGAATCCACTCGAATGGTTCCCTGCTGCATTTGCCCACGGTGGTTTCATGCACCTGCTTGGGAACATGTTTTTTCTATGGGGATTCGGGCTGGTCGTCGAAGGTAAATTGGGGTGGAAACGATTTCTTCCGCTGTACTTCGCGATGGCTGCCGGATGGGGTGCAGGCGTGGATTTGCTGACAATGCATCGAACTGATGCTTACGTCTTGAAAAATGAGTTTCACGTGGATTCGATCAATGATCTACAGGAAAAATTCCGTCTGGAATTGACCGCGCAACTTGCTCCCGGAGAGCAACTGGATGATCGACATCTGCCGGCATATACGAGGCATTTGCTAAATCAAGCGAAGGGCAATTGCCTCGGAGCATCGGGCGTGATCTTCGCACTGATGGCCATCAGTCTTGTCTGGGCACCGAAGAATGAAATGCACATCGTTGGCTTTCTCATGTATCGAATCGTTTCGTTCGATGTGACGATCATGGTGTATTCGTTATGGTATCTGGCGATGAATCTATTGGAGTTGATGCTGTCACAATTTGAAATGGGATCTTCCGGATTGCATATGGTGGGATGCGTGATTGGTTTTGCCGTTGGAGTCGTGTTTCACAAAAAGGGCTGGGTCGATTGTGAGAAGTGGGATCTGTTCTCTGTGATGAGTGGCAAGTATGGTCGATTTGCGGAAAAAGATTGGGCCCTGGGCGGTTATTCGCCAACTGGTAAGACCTACAGCGATATGCCACTTCCGGAAGCCACCGAAGAATCCAGGGACAATTCAGTCAGCAGCACACGACGCAAAAAAGTCTCCGGAGGCATGAAAAAAGTCCAGGCATTGATTGATGCCGGTGACGTCCTTACCGCCGCCGAAGAGTTGATGACAATGCGTTTGCATGAAACGAATATCTGTCCTGATGAAGCTCGTACAAAAAAACTGGCTATCGGTTTGTTGCAGGCTCAGGCGTTTGATGACGCTGAGATCTGGCTGCAGGAATACATCGACAATTACCCGGAAAACAATGCCTGGGCTCGCATTCGGATGTCGCAACTGCTGCTGACACATCTCAAACGGCCGACGGCTGCCCTTCAGACACTGAAAGGTCTGTCGCTGGCGGGAGTCGATCAAAACCTCCAGAATCTGGCTAAGAAAATTGTGCGAACAGCGAAGGAGCAGGTTCGCAGCGGAGTTCAGGATGAGGAACCGGAATGGTAGCCAGTGAAGCAGACCGACAATTGGTCGAAAGAATTCGAGCCGGTGAAGCCGATGCATGGCAGCAATGCATCGATCTCTATGAAGGTCGATTGCTGGCATTCGCGCGGACTCGCCTGCAGGATCGTTCTGCGGCGGAAGACATCGTGCAGGAAACGTTTCTTGGCTTCCTGAAAGCGCTGCCGAATTATGATGATCGGACTCCGATGGAGTCGTGGTTGTTCTCCATCGCCGCACACAA
>JAYVNW010000100.1:0-3907 GCA_043758225.1 Candidatus Kuenenia sp.
GCGTGCAGCATTTCGGAGACTTTCGCGACGTCGCGTTCGAACAATCCAAGCGTGTTGGGATTTGTGACCATGAACACGGCGGTTCGATCATCAAGCTGCGATTTCAGCTGCTCCAGATCCACGAAGCCATTCTTACTGGCAGCAAGCTGCACGCATTCGAAACCCGCAAGTGCAGCGCTGGCCGGATTGGTCCCATGCGCGCTGGCAGGAAACAGGACTCGAGTGCGATTTTCGCCACGTTCTTTGAAGTAGGCAGCAGCGGTGAGAAGTGCCGTAAATTCTCCTTGAGCTCCAGCAGCCGGATGCAGCGAAACTCCGGGCAATCCCGAAATCTCAGCCAGCATGTTCTGCATTTCAAACAGAACGCTAAGCAGCCCCTGAATTTGATTTTCTGGTTGATACGGATGACTTGCCGCAGCCTGCGGCAGACGAGCCAGTCGCTCATGGCGTTTTGGGTTGTACTTCATTGTACAACTGCCAAGCGGATAGAAATGCGAATCGACGCTCATATTGAGCGTCGACAGATTCACAAAATGCCGAACAACATCCGGTTCGGCAATTTCCGGAAGCGACAGCGGTGCCGTTGCGTGGTAAGCATCGTCGATTGCCGGCAACGACTTGACGTCAGGAACGTCGCTTTCGGGAAAGACAACTGTGCCTCGCCCGGCTCTGGACATCTCGAAGAGCAGTTTGGTAGCGGTTTGGTTTCGCATGGTCTGAAGTTTTCAGTTTTCAGTTTTCAGAAATGTAGGCCAGACCAGTCGGAGGGATGTTCCGGCAGAAGATACGCCGCCTGCCGAAACGGTGATGCGATTGGTCCGGCCTACAAGACACTTTTCAATTCACCCGCAAGCGATTGGATTTCCGATCGTGTTCGCTTTTCCGTCAGGGCAACGAGGAAGCAATTCTGCCATCCATCGACGTTGTTCATTTTAAATCGAGCAAGATCCGGGCCCACGTTGATACCTTTGTCAGCGAGTGAGGCCAAAACCTGCCTTGCAGGTTTCGGCGTCTGCAGCAGGAACTCGCGGAAGAACGGCTGATTGAATTTCAATGACACGCCGGGAATCTCAGTCAGCAGTTCTGCAGCATAACGGGCTTTCTGGTGGCTGAGCGTCGCCATCTGCTTCATGCCACGTGGTCCGACAGTGGCGAGAAATACTGTCGCCCGCAATGCCAGCAATCCCTGATTCGTACAGATGTTACTGGTGGCCTTGTCGCGACGAATATGTTGCTCACGCGCCTGAAGATTCAGGGCAAAACACTCTTTCCCTTTTCGGTCAACAGTCTTGCCAATCAGGCGCCCAGGCATCTTGCGAACATATTCGTTGCGGCATGTAAAAATCCCGAGCAACGGGCCGCCGTATTGCAGCGGTACACCAAGCGGTTGACCTTCAGCGACGGCGATATCGACGTTGTAATCCGCAGGCTTCTTTAAGAGACCTGGGCTGACAGCATCGAAGGAAAGTATCGACAACGCACCGGCGTCGTGGGCTATCGCGGTGAGTGCGGCAACATCTTCAAGGCAGCCGAAAAAATTGGGTTGCTGAATCACAATGGCAGTTGTTTCCGCATCTATGGCGGCTCGGCACGACTCAGGACTGATCACGCCATTTGTATGTGGCAATTCCACAAGCTGCGTGCCAAGTCGCGCAAAATACGTTTCCAGGACCTGCTTATATTCCGGATGCAGCGTTCCAGCGAAGAGAACCTTCTGATGCCGTCCGTTAATTCGCATCGCCATGAACACGGCTTCGCTGACAGCAGTCCCGCCGTCGTACAGGCTTGCGTTCGACACATCCATGCCAGTGAGCTGTGAGATCAGCGTTTGATATTCGTAGAACGCCTGCAGAGTTCCCTGGCTGGCTTCAGCCTGATATGGCGTGTACGCAGTGTAGAATTCACCGCGAGATGTGATCTCATCAACGACCGCCGGGATAAAATGATCGTAGACTCCGCCGCCGAGAAAACAGGTTTTCTGCGACGAGCCACCCTGCCCCAGACGTTGCTCCATCTCTTGTTGCAAAGCCAACTCCGACACAGCACGTGGCAGATTGAGTTCGCGTTTGAGCTGTAGCTCCGTTGGAATCTGATCGAAGAGTTCATCTAGGCGCTGAATCCCGATCGCAGCCAACATATGTTGACGCTGTTCGGGCGTGTCAAAGAGATATGGCATGCTTTAATAGCCAGTACAGGACAAGGATGACTTCTCGTAAATGACCAACGACGAACAACTGTAACAACAAAGCAAACCTTCACTACTTTAAACAGGAATAGTAGCTCTTGTGGATATCGCGAATCGCAAGGCTGTATCTGAACCAAACGCCTGCTAGTGCGTCGCGGTCTCGCAATGCTTCTGATACTCAGCATGGCTAAGCAGATTCTTTAACTGCGAAGGGTCAGCCATGCGAAACTTCAGAATCCACGCTCTATCGTAGGGGCTGTCATTCAAAAGCGTGAGGTTATCCGGGAGATCCTCATTGATAGCAATCACCTCTCCCTGAACAGGAGCATAGATATCGCTCACGGCCTTGACGCTTTCGATCTCACCAATTGATTCACCTGGCGAAAATTTCTTTCCGACGGCTGGCAACGACATGTACACAATGTCAGTCAAAAGTTTAACTGCGAAGTCTGAAATGCCGAGTGTCGCAAGATTGCCATCGACAGCGACCCACTCATGCGTCTTCGCGAAATACAAGTCGTCAGGTTTCATAGCCGAATGCTTTCATTCAGGTAATGACGGTCAAAAACTGAACTACTTATTAGGCTCGTCACCCGTAGCCAATTTCTCATGTTCACAAAACTGACTACCGACTTCGCGTTCGAGTTCCGCGATCTTCTGAAGCCGTCTAGCGTGTCGGCCCTCCAGGAAAGGAGTCTTCAACCAGATCCGAATGACCTGATCAGCCAACTGGTCACTCAATTGATCGGCCGAAAGGCATATGACGTTTGCGTCATTGTGCATTCGACTGTATTCGGCTGTCACACTGTCGTGACAAGGTGCCGCTCTGACACCGGCAAACTTATTCGCAGCGATGCACATCCCAATTCCCGTACCGCAAATCAGAATGCCGCGATCTGTGTTACCGTTAGAGACTTCGCGTGCTACTTGAGCAGCGAAATCCGGATAGTCGACACTTTGAGCTTCGAAGGGCCCAAAGTCATGGACTTCACACTCCAGGCTCTGAAGTAGCTGAGTAAGACGTGCCTTGAGTTGCACGCCGCGATGGTCACTAGCGATACCAATTTTCATGAGCGTTTACGCATCTTTCCTGAACAGTTCGTCAATCCAAAGCTGCAGATTTTCACCAATCTGCTGCGCACAATAACGGTAATCTTCGAGCGTTCCACCGATTGGGTCCGCAATATCGTGACCAGTCCGATTAAGCAAATGAAATCGATTTGCTAAATCTGGACGAGAGTCTGCCAAAACACGCCTATGCCGATCGGTCATTGTCAGAACAAATGTGGATTCTTCCAGCATCGTAGCCGTCACTTGCTGGCTGAGATGCTGAGACAAATCCATTTGTTGCTCCCGCATGATTTGTACCGCCTCACGGGTTGCGGGGTCACTTTCACCAGCGGCAATTCCCGCAGAGAAGACATCAATCCCACGTTCGCGCAATTCCCAGTCGCGACAATCCAGCTTTTCAGTAACCAGCTTCCTGAATAGCGTCTCCGCCATTGGACTGCGGCACGTATTTCCCGTGCAAACAAATAAAACGCGCACTACAGCGTCTTTCGCTTGACTGCTGCTTGTCACGTTGGCTTTCCTTAAATAAAAAGTATCGGAGATTTCAGGGAAATTGGATCAGAGAAACACACCAGGGTCGAACTAAGATTGCGTTTGATTCCGACGTTTTTGCAATAAATCATCGCAAAAAAACACTCCAACCTCAAGGGG
>JAYVNW010000101.1:0-2161 GCA_043758225.1 Candidatus Kuenenia sp.
GGTGTTTAGTAGTCTCCAGCTCAGTACGCAGCGTCTATACCAGTCAATGACAGCAACGAGAAATACGAAGCCCCGTGCCAATGGCACGTAGGTGATGCCCGTGCTCCATACATGATTCGTGCGAGTGATCACAACTCCGCGCAGCAAGTACGGATAGACTTTATGTCCGGGGTGCCGCTCGGTCGTCTTTTTCCCGGCAAATACTGCAGCCAGCCCCGCCAGACCCATGAGACGACGAATGCGTTTGTAGTTCACGGAATGGCCATGAAGAATCAGCCAGTCGGTCATCATGTCATACCCGAAGGCGGGCCGCTTCAGAGACTGTTCATCAATGATCCGCATCAATCAAAGATTCTGATCGGTTTCGCCAGCGGGCTCAAAGTAGTACGAACTGCTAGGCACTCCAAGCAGTTCACACTGCCGACGAATGCTGACTTCCGAATGATCCGGCTCCACCAGAGCTCGCCTTGATTCACTCGAAGGCGGCAGTTTTTTTGAGCCACCCCAGTTCCATCTTCAGTCGACCAATTTGCTCATACAGCGCTGCTTCGCGTTCCTCGTGGCCCGCCTGACGACTGCCACTGCGGCGATCTTCGAACAGTTCTGCGGCATGCTCCTTAGGCAACTTTTCCCACGCATGCACCTGTGTCGCATGAACAGAGAATTTCTGAACCAGCTCAGCCACCGTCTGCCGCTCAGCAACTGCGGCAAAAGCCACTTTATCCTTGAATTCGGCAATTCGTGCCTCGCACTTCCTCACCATGAGGCACTCCTTTGCCCCTGCACCATCCCACTGATGGAATGTCTTCCAAAACACCCTCAATGTATCGCATGTCCGGTGGTCCAGGATCCTGGGACCACTTCACATTTTGATGATTATGCCCCGTAAGCCACAACGTATCGGCGCATTGAGCGACCGTACGTTGGTCGTTGCAGGGGGTCAGTCGGCTGACTTGACCGTTCTCAATTGATTTTCAGTCTCATTCTCGTCGCGGTGATTGATAATCGCATTGATTCTGAGAGACTCCATTGCTTCCCGTATATTTCGCCTGCAAATCTCCGAATCTCGATTTCAAACCCAACCTCATATTAAGAAATCCATGTCCAATCAAAATGCAATTGGAGAAGTCATCGGGGTCAGTACGGGCGGAGTAACTGTCCAACTGAATCCGATGGCCGGAGTGTCTACTCTTTCGGTGGGAAGTTTGTGTCTGATTCGGGACGAACTTTCTCCTTTACGAATCGTAGCGGTTGTTGAGTCGATTCGCGGTCGATCGATGAATGAATTGGGCGCGGGGATTGGAGACACGGCACCCCCTTTGGCTCAATTAACGATCCTTGGGCAAATTCTCGAAGACAGTTCTGGAAACAAGCTGTCCTTCAGGCGAGGTACTCACTTGTTTCCGACACTTGGCTGCAGGTGCTCGGAAATGACAGGAGATCAATTGAATGACCTATTGGCCTCAGTGACGGCTTCATTTCGCAGCGAAGAACTGCTGGAACTGGGAACGTACATTCTTTCAAAAACTGCCCGCGCGTGCGCCAGCGGCAGCAAGTTTTTCCAGCGACATGCTGCTGTAGTCGGCAGCACCGGTTCCGGAAAAAGCTGGACCGTTGCTTTGTTGCTGGAAAAGGCAAAGCAACTCAAAGGTGCCAACATCGTTCTGTTTGATCTCCACGGTGAATACGGTCCACTGGGAGATCCGAAGAGTGGATTTGCGAAACGCCTGCGACTCGCAGGGCCAAGCGATCTGGACCAACCCACAAAGGACGTTCTGTTTCTGCCGTATTGGCTGCTCAGCAGAGATGAAATGTTCTCTGTCGTAGCCGACATCCGACAGGAATCTGCCTACAACCAAGCCTCTCGATTTGCTCGTCACATTTCCGACCTGAAGGAAGAGTGGCGGGATGCGCACGGACTTCGGGAAGAACTGAAATCCATTACGCTCGATTCTCCAATACCCTACGATCTTGAGGAGTTGCTCAATCGGCTGAACCATGACGATACGGACATGGTCGAAGGGGCAAATAGCAAGAAAAAGGGTCCCTGGAACGGCACTTTGACCAAAGTCATTGAACGCCTGTCGGCTCGTATTGAAGATCGAAGAAACGGATTTTTGTTCGGTGCACCTGCAGAAAGCATGTCGCCCGACTGGCTGGG
>JAYVNW010000102.1:0-2621 GCA_043758225.1 Candidatus Kuenenia sp.
CGCCGTATCATCCGTTCCGAATCCAGCAGCATGACAATCTTTGCCATGGCGAAGCTGGCTGAATCGCGTGACCATGAAACGGGAACACACCTGGAACGAGTGCAAGCCTATTGCCACCTCCTGGCAGACACCCTGCGTTGTCATTCTCGCTTCCAAAATGAAATTGATGACAACTTCGTTCGCCTGATCTATGAGACAAGTCCGCTGCATGATATCGGTAAGGTCGCGATCCCCGACGCCATCCTGCTCAAGCCGGGCAAATTATCAGAGGATGAATTCGACGTAATGAAAACACACACAACACATGGGGCAGCGACGCTCGCTGCCGCGATACGCGAATTTCCGAATGCCGAGTTTCTCTGGATGGCCCACAATATCGCGCTCTGTCACCACGAGCGTTACAATGGCACTGGCTATCCGCATGGCTTGAATGGAAATGACATCCCTTTATGTGCTCGTATCGTCGCACTTGCGGATGTTTACGACGCACTGAGATCGAAACGCGTGTACAAGGCGGCGATGAGTCACGCAGAGGCAAGAAGCATTATTGAAGCGGAGAGTGGACAGCATTTTGACCCCTCGATCGTCGATGCGTTGCGGAGCATTGAACACGAGTTTTCGACGATTCATCGACGCTACACAGACTGCAGCCCTGAGTCCGCACATTCGGCAATTCTCGACAGGAAGCCTCGCAGCTCAATGACCTCCGGACCACAAACTCCCCGCCAGCTTCAGGTAGGCGAAGGCCGATCACAAGTCACAGTTTCCTGCATTGGAGATTCTCATGTCTACGCAAAGATTTAATGCCCTCGTTGTTGATGACGATGCCATTTCTCGCAAGACCGTGGGATTCCATCTGGAGCAGGAGGGGTTTCATTGCGAATACTGCAACGGCGCTGGCGATGCCCTCAAGTGCCTCGAGAATGGAGAATTTGATCTGGTCGTTACGGATTTGTGCATGCCGAATTTGCATGGGCATTCTTTAGCTGTCGACATTCTTTCCAGACCGAATCGTCCCCTGGTCATTGCTCATTCCGGGATTGAAGATCCTCGCATGACACGAGAGCTGACCAGGCTTGGTGTGGACGACGTGATTTATAAGCCGACGAACTACGCGGGTTTTGCCGCCAAGGTTTTTGTCTGGGCCGTTCGACGGCGTGAGGCGTCGAAGTACGCTGTTGAAAGCAATCTCAATGGTGCCAAAAACGGTCTGTCAGGCTGTGTGCCTGCCCGCACTGCCGCTGTTGACATGTTCTTCTCGGCAACATCCGACGCCGCCGCCATTTCCGCCATTGCGGAGAAAGTAGGAATGGACCCGGCGCTATTTGAAGCAGTCATGAACGTTGCCAATCACTCAGTTCGAAATAATTCCGGGAAGCCGATTACCGATGTCAAAGTGGCATTGAGCCGAGTTGGAATGAAGAAACTTGCGGACATGGCTTTAGATCAACTGCGTACCGTTCCAGTTATGGCGGAGTAGGCCTTGCGCAGTGATTCAGGTATGCGATCCCGCACATTCATTTTCAACGCTTCCGCTTCCTGCCAGCCGTACAATCTTTCCGCACCGGGGTTCCACGCGATGATGTGACTCTCCAGGTCCTGTACTGTGATAGCATCCGCTGAGTCGCGGACGACAATCGACAAGCGGCTTGATTGATTTGCAATTTTCAGAGCTTCTTCCACGCGATGCATTTCAGTGATCTCCATAAAGGTGATCACAACTCCTTCAATCACATTTCTGATCGTTCGGTAGGGACGAATTCGCATCATGAACCACTGACTGCTGGTGGTTTGTACTTTCTTCTCCTGCGATACCAGGGTTTCCAGAACGCCCTGCGCATCGGCAGCCAGAGAGGTGTATCCCACCAGATTGGAGAGAATGTGAGCAACCGGCCGTCCGACATCACCTGGAATTAGATTGACCAGCTGAGAAACGGTTGGCGTGAATCGCAAAATTCGCAATTGCAGATCAACAAAGATCGTCGCTATGCCGCTGCCTGAAAGTAAATTGTTCATGTCATCGTTGACGCGAGACAAAGCGGCCACCTTAGTCTGCAGCTCATTATTCACTGTTGCCAGTTGTCGTCACTGAAGGCTGTCGCAGGGATCAGACAGAAGAGGAACGCCGCAGCTAAAGTTTGAATTTCCATTGGACGGTTCTTCCATAACGGTATTGCAACGTGATTCGTGGGGCAGTCTGTCAGTGATTCAAGTGATTCAATTGACTGTGTTCGGCTTCAGTTCTGATCGCCGTCGAGGTCGTCCGCGTGACAGGGTCGCCGCCGTCGCTTATCATACGCCTCAATGATTTGCTCGATGTTCGTTGTCCGACTTGTTCCTGCGAGTTGCCTGCGTCTTACGAAAGTGTGCCGCGTCAGCGAACCCAGAGGTACTGAGCGATCGATCAGAATTTTGTTGAGGGCATTCAGCCCTGATTGGAAGTCTGCAATGCTTCGCATGTTTGCGTTCTTTCTGTTGATGTCCTCGATAATTCTCGTGGCCGATGAACCTCGACATCCAGACATGGACCAGGAACGACAGAAGTTTCATCTTTTCCTGCGTCTCACCTCAGGCCCAGGATCCCGCGATCTGGAAACAGCTGCACAAGATTCGTAACGACT
>JAYVNW010000103.1:0-3115 GCA_043758225.1 Candidatus Kuenenia sp.
CACCGAAAACGCCGTGCCTGTCATGCCCGCGCGATGTTTGTAGAGATTCAGATAACTCTGGACGGAAATCCGCGCCGTTTCATGGGTCATGTTGCTGACGGGCAGCTGTTCTCTGACTTCAATCGCCTGATGCAAACGGTCCTGCCATCTGCGTCCCTCAAGAATTCTGCCGGTGGATTCATCAACAATCTGAACCTTGCCATCGATGACTACATAATCACGCTGCGCTGAAAATCCCAGGCGAGCGGTGAGCGCCCGTTCGACCTGTCGACAGATCATCTCAGTATCATACGAAGCGACCAGGTGTGGCTTTGATTCCAGCAGCACGTGACGGTAGCCGCTGTTTGTCAGCAGTGCCGCGCGACGATCCTGCTGATAGTGGTAGTCGGTGTTTTCCTTCAGTCGGCCAGCAACACTGTCGCTCCATTTCAGCATTGAAATTGTTCCGGGCGAGCATTTCCGATTGACCGCGATGAGCAGCGGAGTTCGAGCCTGGTCGATCATGACGCTATCCGCTTCATCCACCAGCGCGGAGTAGTGACCACGCTGAACAGGTTCCTGCTTCGATCCCAAATGTTGCGCACGTCCCACCTCGTTCAGCAACCTGTCGCGAAGAAAATCGAACCCCATTTCCTTTTCCGTGCCATAGGTCACGTCGCACGCATACGCTCGACGACGAAAATCGGCCGTCATGGAGTTTTCGAGAAAGCCGACGCTCAGACCCAGCCGGGCAAGAACTGGTGCGGCGAATAGGTGGTCGCGTTTGGCGAGATAATCGTTTGTCGTGAGAACATGACAGCCATGCCCCGGCAAGGCCCTCAAAAACACCGGCAGCAACGCACTCAGCGTCTTCCCTTCTCCGGTTTCCATCTCCGCGACGCCACCTTCCGCCAACACCAATCCGGCGCAGATCTGGACCGAAAAGTATCTTAGGCCCCATGTTCGGTAGGCCGATTCCTGGACAAGCGCAAATGCCCCTGGCAGGAGACTCGACAATCTGACGCCAGTGCGTGCTCTCCATCGAAGCTCCTGCGCTGTGCTCAGCAGCTGGCGATCGCTCCAGCCAGTGATACCGTCCGCAATGCGACTGACCTCTCGTGCTTTCGCCTTCAACGCAATGAGGCGAACGCGAGATCCGAGAGCTGTGATTTGCGAAAGTCCCGACCAGATGCTCATAGGATTTGTGATCTTTCCGGCACGTTGTTCATTCTCAATGGGACGTATTGATGGTTTGCCGGAAATATTTTTCGATCCAGCCAGCCAGTGACGGTCGGCTCACGTGGAACCGACCAATGCCGTGCATTCCTGTGATCAAATCAACGTCCTCATTGTCGATGAGAACAGTGGCCTGATAAACAGCTGACGCGAATCGTTGACGACCGGTGAGCGGGTCAGTGATCGACGCCGGCGTTCCAGCAGAACGTATCAAATTTGCGGCAGTGACCGAATTCTCTTCGCGGGATGCCACGCTGGAAACATGACCGTGCAATGTGTCACAAGGACGACCGGAGAGTTTGATCTCAACCTGTGCTTCGGTCTGCAATTTCTCTCCGCCCTCCTGATCCACAAACAACTTCGCCTGCCATTGATTCCCGGAGGCCGCAATGCAGGCGATCAGAGTTCCAGCCGGCAGCCACATGCCTGCGTTCTTTTGGTTCAGGGGAAACTTGTCCATTGCATCTCTCGCCGCCGCCGAATTGACCGAGGGGATCGCCGTGGTTGTCGATGGAGTAATCAAGACTCCACCATACGGAGCATTTACCGTTAAGCGATTAATTCTGTCCTGCAACGAATCAAGTTCTTCTTCTGCTGATTTGATGGATTCCCCGGCAAGTTCGAGACCTGCGGAATCATCCAGTGAACGAGCCACGGCGGCATCAAGGTGGCGCTTTCGAGCAATCGCCTGAAGTTTCGCCAGTTCAGCTTCCAGTGCGTCGTTCCTCAACCTGAGCAGGGGTTGGCCGGCAATGACGGTCGTACCTGGACGCACGAGAATTTCCTCAACAGCGCCTTCAACCTGCGAGTAGACGTTGCGCATGCCCGCAGGTTCGATGATCAATGGCGCATGGCCGTGGATCGGCAGTGGAACGAATACACCTGCGCAAATCAATCCGATCAAAGTCATCACCGTCATCGCGATTCGCATTGGGTTCACGGTATTTTCTCCAGCAAGAGATAACGAACGAAAACACGCGGCAGACACGCGATAGAGGCAAACGGCGACCGAGACTGAGGCGGCGAAGATCGCCAGGTTCTGCAAGCCATAAGGCCGCAGGAGGTGATAAAGAAAACCGAAAATCGCCGCTGCCAGAATGCATCGATTCAGCGTGGCGGCGAAAGCATAGGCGACGAACCAGTGACGGGATCCTGTTGGCGCGTGCTGACTTATCGGCGGGGACACACCAGTACACAGTTTCAGAAAGAGTTGCCGAATCTCCTGATCGGCTTTGGCTCGCAGATTTGGAATTTCAAGCCAGTCTGAAAGGATGTAGTAACCGTCGTACCGCAGCAACGGATTCGCGTTGTAGATCACAGTGGAAACTGTCGTGACCATGAAGATATTCAGCAGCAGAAAATTCAGCAAGCCGGGTTGCGTCCACGACCACAAAGTCAGGGCCAGGGCCGAAACAAGCACTTCGATGTAAATCCCCGCAGCAGCCACAAGAATCCGATCGCGTTTCCGCGGAAGCATCCATGTGTCGGAAACATCGCAGTACAGGCAGGGACTAAAGACCAGCAGCGAAACGCCAATTTCGTGACACTCTCCGCCAAAGTGGCGGCACGCGAGACCGTGCGCCAGTTCGTGGATCACTTTCGTGACACCGAGTGTCAACCAGAGCAATACAAGATTACCCGGTCTGAAGAAGCCGGAAAGTGTCGAAAACCGACCGTAGACATCGTCAAGGCGAATCGACAGCTGCAACCAGGACGTTACGATGAAGAGCAAGGCCAGTGCAACAACCCAGGGCTGAAACATCCACCGTGTACGCGGATAGATTCGCTCAAGAGTTGGCTGAGCATCCCAGCCAGGGAACTTGATAAAGAAGGGGCTCAAAATCGCCTGCAGCAGGCGGCTTTTTTCCAGTTTCTTCTGATCTCGAAGAATGCTTGTCCC
>JAYVNW010000104.1:0-5238 GCA_043758225.1 Candidatus Kuenenia sp.
ATGCCTGGGGCCGAACGGCCGGTGAAGCACCTGTGATCGGCGTTACCGATTTCTACCGCGTCGAAGGAGACGAAATTCACGAAGTGGCGGTAGGGCCAGTTCACGCAGGTGTGATTGAACCAGGGCATTTTCGATTTCAATGTTACGGCGAGCAGGTTTTTCACCTCGAGATTTCTCTGGGCTATCAACATCGTGGTGCCGAACGAACACTGGCCAATGGTCCCGACAAACGAACGATCCACACGGTGGAAACCGTTGCGGGGGATACGTCAATCGGACATGCCACTGCATATTGCCAGTTAATCGAATCTCTTTCGGGATGCAATGTGCCTCATCGCGCCAACGTGTTGCGTGGTATCGCACTGGAACTGGAACGATTGGCCAACCATACCGGCGACCTTGGTGCACTTGCGGGGGATGTTGGATTTTTGCCAACGGCTTCCTATTGTGGTCGATTGCGTGGCGACTTTCTGAACCTGACGGCTCTGTTGTGTGGAAACCGATTCGGTCGCAGCCTGCTTCGTCCTGGTGGCGTTCGGTTTGATCTCGATGCAACGCGGGTCCATCAGACGCAGGAACGGCTGAAGGCGGCGCTTGATGATGTGACCAACGCGGCCAACCTGCTCTTTAATTCGTCATCGGTTCAGGCACGCTTTGAAGGCACAGGAACAGTCACTCAGGAAACCGCCATCGCGCTTGGTCTGGTTGGTATTGCTGCTCGTGCGTGCGGCCTTGAATGCGACGTGCGGCTGGATTTCCCATCCGGCATTTTTCGCACCGCGAAGCCTCAGATTTCTACAGGGAAAAACGGCGATGTGCTTGCTCGTGCTTATGTTCGCTGGCTCGAGATCCAGAGTTCTGTCGCATTCATTCAGCAACAACTCACGTCATTATCTGACGGACCCATCAATTGCAATGTCGGAACACTCAGCCCGGATCATCTGGCAGTATCACTGGTCGAAGGCTGGCGAGGCGAAATCTGCCATGTGGCAATGACGAATGTTCACGGCAGATTTTCGCGATACAAGATCGTCGATCCGTCATTTCACAACTGGACCGGCCTGGCGATGTCTCTCCGTGATCAGCAAATTTCAGACTTTCCGCTGTGCAATAAGAGTTTCAATTTGTCGTATTGTGGTCACGATCTGTAAGGATAAATTATGTTTGATGTCATCATGGCCCGGCTGCAGCAAGGTCATCGCACGAGTGCATACCCCGCGCAGGAGCCGACGATGCCCGATCGCCTGCGAGGCCTGCCTGTCATAGATTCCGCAAAGTGTCCTCAGGGTTGCCGTGAGTGTGCCGACATCTGCCCGACGGACGCGATCAGTTTCGGCGATAAAGGACTGCGACTGGATCTGGGTCGTTGTCTGTTCTGTACGGATTGCATGGAAGCCTGTCCCGAAGACGCTATTCACTACACACAGGAATACCGATGTGCCACGAGTACTCGCGACAATCTGGTGCTTGAAGGGCAGATGTTTGAACGGGCAAAGGCGCTTGATGAAAAGTCGCTGCGTCTCTTTGGCCGCTCGCTGAAACTTCGTCAAGTGAGTGCTGGGGGATGCAACGCATGTGAAGCTGACTTGAACGTATTGAGTACTGTCGTCTTCGACCTGGGTCGCTTCGGCATACAGTTCGTCGCCTCACCCCGACACGCGGATGGCATCGTCGTGACTGGCCCGGTCACCGAAAATATGCGTAGCGCGCTGCTTGATACATACGCCGCGATTCCGGCGCCCAGATTTGTCATCGCCGTTGGAGCCTGTGCGATCAGCGGCGGGCCATTTATCGATAATCCCGAAGTTCACAACGGTTGCAATTCCATTGTTCCCGTCGATTTGTACATTCCCGGTTGTCCGCCGCATCCGATGACGATTCTGGATGGGCTGCTTCGAATGCTGGGCCGACTTGAAGTGCAGGCTTAGCCAGTTGTTCGCAGCACAGGTGGCTCACCTGTCTGTGGATCAGAAAACCATCGACTTCTGAACAAATACACGGGCGAACCGCCTGTGACACGTTTTATACAACGGAGAAAACGGTGCTCATTGGCGAACGGTTTGTGACTTCGCTTGCGGTCGTCTCAGTCTGCACCGGGATGCTTTCGCTGATCTTGTCGCTCGTATGCGGACCATTGTTGATTCGCTCGTTGAAGTCGCGGTTCAGGGAACGCATTGCAAGTGATTCTGCGAAACTAAATGAGCTGCATGCGGCGAAACAGAACACTCCCACGATGGGCGGACTGTTGATTTCAGGGACGACGATCTTCTCGGTTTTATGTTTCAGCGATCTCTCGTTGCTACTCGTTTGGCTGTACGGCGGAACGGTTCTGGCACTGACTATGCTTGGTGCATTCGACGACTGGATCAAACTTCGCACCCAGCGCAAAGGTTTGACAGCGCGGCAGAAACTGCTGGTTCAGGCGATCGTTGCTGTCGCAGCTGCTGTCGGCATTTACCTGCTTCATCACGAACAAGGCAGCGCCGGAACGGTGCTGATTCCCTGGACGACACAGACACTGCAGCTCGGGGTGTGCTGGATTCCGTGGGCCGTGTTTGTAATTGTTGGAGTTTCCAACGCGGTCAACCTTACAGACGGTCTCGACGGCCTGGCTGCAGGCTCGTCTGCCATATGTTCCGTCGCACTGGTCTTCATCTGCGGCAGTACGCTGGCTGGTATTGACGAAAACAACCGCGCGGTTGCCGCAGTCAGTTGTGCGGCGCTGGCGGGCAGCACGCTGGGATTCTTGTGGTGGAATCGCCATCCTGCCCGGATTTTTATGGGTGATGCTGGCTCGCTGCCGATTGGAGGATTGCTTGCGATCGCGGCGCTGACCACAGGGACAGAGCTTCTATTGGCGATCACCGGCGTTGTGTTTGTCGTGGAGACGCTAAGCGTGATCCTGCAGGTTGCGTGGTATCGCCGGACTCGCAGACGGATACTCTTGTGCAGTCCATTGCACAACCATTTTGTGTTTCGTGGCGTTGCGGAAACAAAAATCGTCGCTTGGTTTTGGTTGGCGGCATTCATTTTTGGAATGCTTGGGGTGTCAGCGGCGTTCTGGTGATTTTCTGGAGATTCCGGAAAACTGCGGCAACTGATCTATTGATTTAGAAGCCTTGAAAGATATAACGCCGCGCGGTGAGTTTTGTTTGCACGGTGCATTGAAACTCCCGCGACTTGTCGAAGTGTCTCACGAGCTGATTTTCGCGAGTTCACCAGACGGGTAAAGCGTCCGCCAGAATCAAACGTGGAGGTGCAGAGGGATTTGGCCTGTTGGCATACTTCCTCACCCCTGGAGCTTTGCTGAAAGAGCAATCGATCCGGGAAGAGACTCGTTATCAATTTGTTTGATCGTCAACCCGGGATGGAGTCGGCCGGTGTTGATTCGAGTCTGCCGACTTCTCAATCACTGCGTCGGCCTCGCACGTTGCTTGTTCAGGAATATTGATTCGCTGCTGCTTGCTGCTTCAAACTCGTTTTGTGTTAACCTGAAACGAAGCAGCATCCGGGTATTAAGCGTTCAATTTGCTTTGAACTACTCTGTTTTCCTCAGAATCTTTCGGAAACCGTACTGAGGAATTCGGGTGTTGCCGTGCGAACTAACGCGTTTCGCGGAGAATTTACTCTAATGGACGAATTGTCGTTCGGTGGGGAGTGCTCAGAGCCTCCCTCTACCGGCCCGGATAATGATGACCCTCCAGGAGATTCAGGAAACATCGCTGTCCTGACAGTAACAGAAGGAATTGTCGCTAAAACGAAAACTAAAAATACTGGCAGCATGTCAGTCTTGAATCTCGTCCGAAACGCTGGCTCCCCGGCATCCACTTCCCGCCCCAATCCCACCAATAGTCATGCGGCTGCTGAAAAAAGCACTGCATCACCAGGCCTGCCTGATCGCAACGGTGTCCGACTCGACGCCGCACATCATGCAAAAACTCCCCCGCGTAAAGAAAATCCGCTTACAGTCCAGTTTCGCGAGAGATTCTATCCCGACGCGACTGACGAAGACTGGGACGATTGGCGCTGGCAATCACGGCATCGCATCAAAACTCTGGATCAGTTCGAACGCATCCTTGAACTTTCCCTCGAAGAACGCGATTGCCTGTCCGACGGCGGCACACTCTTGCCGACGGCCATTACCCCATATTACATGAGTCTGCTGGATCCCGAAAATCCATTGCAGGCTTTGCGAAAAACTGTCGTCCCTACAACTCGCGAATTCGTGCGTACGGCGGGTGAGGCGGATGATCCGCTCGGCGAAGATGGACACAGTCCGGTTCCGGGACTCGTGCATCGATATCCCGACCGCGTGCTGTTGCTCCCGCTGGATTTCTGTTCCACGTATTGCCGCTATTGCACTCGTTCGCGAGTCGTTGGGCATGGAGAAATTCAGCCCAACGTCCAGCGTTTGGAAGCCATTTTCCACTATCTGGAAGAAGCGACACAGGTACGCGACGTGCTGATTTCCGGCGGTGATCCGCTGGCGCTAAGCGATGAAAAACTCGACTGGATCATCGGACGTCTGCGTGCGATTCCGCATATCGAGTTCATTCGCATCGGGACCAAAATGCCTGCAGTGCTGCCTCAACGCATCACGCCGGAACTTGTGACGATGCTTCGTAAGTATCATCCGATCTGGATGAGCGTCCACTTCCTGCATCCTGAAGAATGCACGGTCGAATCGAAGCAGGCCTGCGAGCGGCTCGTGGATGCCGGCATTCCACTGGGCTCACAGACCGTGCTGCTGAAGGGTGTGAATGACGAAGTTGAAATTATGAAGTCGCTTGTTCACAAGCTGCTTTTGATGCGAGTTCGTCCGTACTACCTGTACCAATGCGATCCGATCAGCGGTTCTTCGCATTTTCGAACGCCAGTTTCGAAGGGTCTGGAAATCATTCAGGGCCTGCGAGGTTTCACAACTGGCTACGCCGTGCCGACTTATGTGATCGATGCTCCTGGTGGTGGTGGAAAAATTCCATTGCAACCGGACAGCGTGGTCGGTCGGGATGGTGACGATATCCTGCTGAAGAATTTTGAAGGCAAGGTGTTCCGTTACCCGGATCCGCTCGGTGCATAAATGTAGCCACCACGCTCCGCCGTGACGAGCCCACTTGAATCGACGTGTCTAACGAACAACTCGCCAAACTCCATGGCGCTGCAATGATTTGATCTGTACGGCTTGCCGGATCATTGTTGCGCAAACTCCCTCAGCGGGCCGTCTCGACAGTGCGAGAC
>JAYVNW010000105.1:0-2156 GCA_043758225.1 Candidatus Kuenenia sp.
GAGATCCCAAAGTTGACGCAACTGGCCACAGTCAGCGTCACCTACATGAATATGGTAAGTGAAAAATCAGAAACTTTGACTGGCGAAGTCTCTGTATCCTTCAGCAGTTCCGACGCGAAGGTGAAAGCCAGCGTGAATAACTCCGTTATGGCAGACGTTGTAGCACTGGTAGCGAGCGAGCAGAATAAGATCGCGACTGACTTGCTGGATCGCGGCGACCTGGATGCTTGCCGCAAGAGTCTTGAACAGAATGCGTACTTTCTCAACACAAATGCCGATGCATACAACAGTCGCGCCCTTAAAGAACTGGCCGAGTCGAATCTTGATCAATTGAATCGGCTGAAGGACGCCGCCTCCAACGCCGCTCCGGCAGCTCTCGGAGCTCGCAAAGGAATGCGTGATTATCAGAATAGATCTGATTCCCAGCAGGCAGCGCCAGCAAAGCGATAGTGTTCGAAGTACGCTTGTTTGCACAGCCGCCTGAGCCTCGATGTTCTGAAGCAATCGTCTCAGGTGGCCATGCGAGTAAAGATCCATTTACGAATTTCTGGTTTAACCCGTGGCCGAAATGCCAGGCTCAGTGAAAGCCTGCCTTTTCGTCACGGGTTATTTCATTCAGAAAACCCCTGACACGGGTTTTCAGGCCCTGTCAGAGTCTGCACATTATCACAAACCGGCCAGTCGTGTATTTTGATGCTGAATGGGCTGACAGGATGAGCGTGATACGCCACAATTCAGACAGAGTCATGCAGACACGTTGTGTTTGCGGCGCAATTGATCACGCCGCCACCAGACTGCACAATTCCCACTGAGATGTTGACGAATTCTCTATCGGCAAAATCATGGCATCGTTTTTCAAATCTACTCGTCGTGTCGAATTCTGTGAGACCGATATGGCGGGCATCGTGCATTTCTCAAACTTCTATAAATGGATGGAGCAGGTTGAGCACGAGTTCTTTCGTTCACTTGGCCTTTCGATCGTTGGAACTCAGCCCGATGGCTCCGTCATTGGCTGGCCGCGCGTTTCGGCGCAATGTCGCTTTGAATCGCCGGCGCGCTATGAGAATACACTTGATGTCATGCTCACCGTCCAGCGGATCGGCGTGAAATCATTGACGTTTGATGTGGCGTTTACCCATAATGGTCGCAGCGTGGCTAAAGGCACGATGAAAACCGTCTGCTGCATCCTGAGTCCGGGGCAGCCGCTGGAATCTCTGGAAATTCCGGATTCCTACCGCTCCAGAATGGAAGAATATCACAGCGACACGTGACAGTCAGCCTGGCGACACATGATTGTTGGTTGACCGCCATTCACGCCGCGCAGCCGTATCCTTTGAACTCGTAATCGAAAACGGAAGACTATGCCTCTCGTACTTAACATGCACAATGTCAGTCGTTCATTCGAAACGACGCAGGGCGCACTGGCGATTCTGCGTGAGGTCAATCTGAAAGTCGTTTCCGGCAATGCCGTCGCCATTCGCGGACCATCCGGTTGCGGCAAAAGCACGCTACTCTATCTGGCTGGAACACTGGATCAGCCGTCATCCGGTTTGATTGAGATTCTCGGTGAAAATCCATGGAGACTGAGTTCCGGTCGATTGGCGTCGTTTCGAAATCAGCATATCGGATTCATTTTTCAGGATCATCAGCTACTGCCTCAGTGCAGTGTGCTGGAAAATGTGTTACTGCCGACGCTGGCTGGATTCGGATCGGAAGGGGATGTACGACAACGTGCCCATGCCTTGCTGGCACGAGTTGGCTTGAAGGATCGGCTTCATCATCGGCCTGGTCGATTGTCGGGCGGTGAACGTCAGCGTGTCGCTGTTTGCCGCGCGTTGATTCATCAGCCATCACTGTTGCTTGCGGACGAGCCGACTGGAAATCTTGATCCTGTAACAGCAGAAGAGATTGGAAAGCTGCTGCTGGAGGTCGCTGCGGAACACGATACGGCCTTGCTGTGCGTCACACACAGCGATGCACTGGCCGCGACGTTTCCACATGCTGTGACTCTGAAAAATGGCAGTCTGACATTTACCGATGCGTTGGCACAGCAGCAGAATTGACCACCTTTGCTGTGATGGCGTTTCGTGTGTGTTCGCCTGCTGCAACCGCTCGACGAAGACTGCACAGTTACACGACAGGAGACTGCAGGCCTG
>JAYVNW010000106.1:0-3322 GCA_043758225.1 Candidatus Kuenenia sp.
GCGACAAGACTCAATGTCAACCGACGAAAGAACCGGATGGGTATGCCGCTTCTGCTTCGAGCAATTGAGGCGTTGTCCGTCGGTGGGCTGGCAACGACTATTGTGGTTTGTTCCCGTCCGGCCTTATCGTTGTCCTCATTGCTTTAATAGGTTTCAGAAACCCGTTGGGTTCTTTGCCTGCATTCCATTTGTAAAGCAAATTTTCTGCGAGAAGCGAGGGGTGGCAGCGAGCTTTCGAGGAACGATTGGCGGCGTGGCTAAAGGCAAAACAAACAGCCGTAGAAACTATGTCAACCCGAACTGGTTTGTTCGATTCGCGCGGTGGACGGGCAAAATCGAAACAAAGGCATCAAATCGCTTTAAAGGAATTGTGCGCAAAATCTGGTTGACGTTTTTATGGTCCTTGTATTGGCTGTCCCGAAAGACCGGAATTCCAAGCCGTTCGCTGCCGTCACACCGAACCAAATCGCGCAAAAGGTCAGGCTCACGACGTCACGATGAACATGAGCAAAACGAAAATGGCAGCATCGAATCGAGCAGCGATATGAAAAACGCAGCCGATCCGAACGGCCATCTGTAACGTTATCGTCCTTCGGTCTGACCTGATCGAAGGCGAGTCTTCGTTGATAATGAGTACAAAAGAAAAAAACGCCAACCCGCTTCACACTTTGCCAGCTGACGTGATGCCTCTCCGACTTTTCAGTAGTTTAACATCACCGTTCCGATGTTCCTGCTTAGCGTCGCAACATTGAACCAATCCAGACTGTCAAGCCTGGAGTATTTCCGGCGATCCGAGTATGCTGCATGGCGCTTTGTCTCCTCATAAATATATTTTGTCGAGCAATCGGATGCGACTTCTCCAAAATCTTTTTTCCAGACGATGCCTGGTTATTGTCGGCACTGTTCTGTTAGACCAGACACAGGCTCCGCTCGCCGTGTCCCAGTCACCGAACCCGCATCTGGCCGACGTGGCAACAGAAGTTGCGCAGTTGGCAAGTCAGCCGCCCGACGACGACGCTATCCATCGCCTCATTGAAATTGATGAATCCTTCTCAGCCACTTTATCAGCTGAAACCTCGCCGACCGAAACACAACACAAAATCTTGAATGCTTTGGCCACATCACAGCAGGAAGCCGGACTCGCCTATGTTCGTTCAATCTTCGAAAACGCTCCGGAGCGACGAGGTTCGGCCGCCGCGGCTCTGGCGGCAGCGACAACATTGCGTCCTAGCGATCTGCAAGACTGGACGTTCATGGTCCGCTCGCTTTCCGTAGTCCGCGGAGATGACGCAGTCTCCGTCCTGAACGCCCTGCAGCGATTTCGAAATCGAGCCAACAAAGGTCAGTGGGTTCGTCACGTCATACTTGTCGGCTTGCAGCTTCCGTCCGATCAGCAATCTGCAGCCACCCGCCTGTTGCGACACTGGACTGGCATTCCACTGAAGAAATCCGACGCTGCTGCATGGACGCTGAAAAAATATCAGGAGTGGTTTTCCACAGAGTATCCTGATCAGCCTGAACCAAAACTTCCGGTTGATTCCGTTGATCGAAAATGGACTATGGCAACACTGGAAAAACCCGTCCAGGATTTCGCCACGACGGACGGAATGAAACAGCTCGGTGAACGTGTTTACGAAAAGGCGGGCTGTCAAAAAGGCCATCGCCGGGGAAAAATCGGCGAAGCGCTCGGCCCCGATCTGACTTCTCTCGGATGGCGAAGGCAGCGTCGCGAAATTCTACACGCGACATTGTTTCCATCCCGCGAACTCAACGAAGAATATCCGACTGTGACCGTCTCGTTGACGAGCGGAAAAACGTTGACGGGCATGTTGTCCGCCAGCTCCGCACAAGCATTGGCGATCGTTTCCAGCACCGGAATGCGTGAAGAGTTTCCTCGTATGGAGATCGAGAACATCGTCAATCAACAGATTTCCAACATGCCGGAAGGCTTACTTGAACCACTGACTCGTGACGAAATCATTGCTCTGATCGCATGGTTGTCATCCATCGATGGTATACCTCGCCCACATACCGATGAAGGTCCTTAGCTGATTCTTTGTCAACATTTGACGCTGCGGTTGAGTTGTGTTCGTACGACGGGCTTCCAGTCCGTCGATGACACCTTCTTTAGACGTTCTGGAAGGTCGCACAAAAACGCATACGTGCCATGGTTCGGAATCCGCTTACCCTTACCGACAATCGTCGAACCCACAAAACGGTTACTCGTTTTGTCATCAACATACGCCTCGCTGATGCCCGCCGTTTTCGTGCCGTGGCTTCAAGCTGAATTGCACTTGGAATCGCGTTTTTACGACGAAATCGTGCTACATCACTTGACGTCTACATCAAAGAGGCCTCTTTGATGTTTTTCGTTTCGCCTGACGGGACACACAAAAGATGTCAGACACGAATGGCGCTGACACCTTTGTTTCCACCTTCCTTTGTTTCCACCTTTGTTTCCTGGCGAGTCAGCGTAGCGAACGGGCTGATGATCTGTCGATGCAACGGCTCAATCACATTTTCAGCAGAAATCCCACCCCGACCGACACCGTGATTACACCAACGACGACAATTAAGGCGGTCAATAATCTCTTCCAGTGAACCGGTTCGTACGAGAGGACTTGCGTCTCTCCTCGAATTCGGCCACGCAGGTCGCGAATTTGCAGACTGGCACCGCTCAGAGTGATGGCTCCAGCGGCGACGAAGGGAAGAACGACCGTCGGCCAGAATCCCGTGATTTCGGAGAGCAGAATCATAAACCAGTACATGTAAATCCGGTCGATCTGCCCGTTTTCGAACTCGATCATTTGGAGGTAATGCTCGTAGGCCCAATACAGAAAGATTGTGCCAAAGAGGATAAGGCACCATGGCGGTGGCGGCGGTATTCGTCGTTGCTTCATGGGACGATTCCGTGAATCGTAAACTCTTATACTTCGCTCTGCCAAAAGTGAGACATTTGAATGTAGCCACGTTTCGCCAGAACGTGAGTCTTTTCAGCTTTCGCCCCGCACTCTGGTAATACGGAGGTAATACGGAGCATAATACGGAGGTAATACGGAGGTAATACGGAGCATAATACGAAGCCATGCACTTGCGAAGAGCATCGTGCCGGAGCACAGATGAAAACTCATGCACGATCGCGCCTCGTCAAGTCGGAGCGGCAGTGCGATTTGTGCGGCGGAGAGAGGAAACGCTTTGCAGAGTTGTCGGCAGGCCGATTTCAACTCGGAAACGCTTGCGGAAATTCTTCACCAGATCCAGCCACGTCTCAGAACTGCATTGCAGTCGCTCAAGCATGGGATCGAGACCCTTCGGGATTGAG
>JAYVNW010000107.1:0-7518 GCA_043758225.1 Candidatus Kuenenia sp.
ACGACGGTGGACTTGCCCTTCCAGTCCTTTGCCTGATTTGCAACAAAGATAAAATCCAGAATCGAATCGGGATATCTATCAACACGGCGATCCGTGACCTGGCGATCATCGGACCAGTTTGTATCGATGAGTGGATTGGGTTTGAGCCACTGCCAGACATCGCCCTGAATCATCGCTCTGAAGCCGTCATTTCCCTGCTGGGTAAGGAATTCAAAGTCAAAGTTATGATCTCCGGCGGAAATGACAGGTTCCGGATGAGCGGCCGCCCATTTTACTAACATCCTCGCTTGATCCGTACGAAGATCGGCTTCGCCGCGAGCCAGGTGATTGACGATTACCCAAAACGATTTGCTTGACGCTTTGTCCAGAAGTTTGACAGCGAGCGGAGATCGTGCTCTCAGTGCTCCGAAATCAGAAGAGTTTGGATCTGAAATATTTGTATTTGCAGCGATGCCAGCGAAACGATGCAGTTCAATTGCATCTTCGATTGCGAAGCGGGTGCTTTCTACGATCAACATCAACGAATCACTGTCTCCAAAGCCGCCACTGCCGGAAGTCACAAAATCGACGTTGGAATCCAATCCCTTTGCGGCCGAGTCTTTAAGCAAAAGAAACGATTTTGGATCGACTTCACTCAAGGCAATCAGCTGAGATCTGGTCGCGGGAGTTGCCAGCATTTCGCTCAATTGACGACTAATGATGACAGGGTCGCTCACCGGTGCGGAATTGGGCCGATTGCTTTCCACGTTCCACGCCAGAATGCGAAACTCTTCACCGAAGGCATTCAACGATATGAACGACAGGGCCGCAAAGGCTATCGCGGTAATTTTCATGCACTTGATTTCCATGTGAGTCATTTCTTGAGTTCCTGGGCTCGCTGCATTGAGTCTTCGAGCAACAGATTCTGTCCAGATTGATCGATCATTTTTCGTGTCACTGCGAACTCGATACTCTGCAAAACTTTCTGTAGGTCGGCTCGGTTTTCTGCAGAAGGTAGTTTTCTACAGAAGTTGCCCACGTGACCGCGATGGACTCCCGCTTAAAATCCGCCGATCGGAGAGGATTACATACTGCTGACTGAACAGGCACCTTTGGAGCACGATTGTGCTTTGGTGCAGTGTTTTTCCTGACGAATGTTCAGTATTGGTTTTGGGATTAAGTAAAGTAATTGAGAATTGTTACTGGCTTGAAACAAATTTGCTAATGCGCGGGTACATTTACAATTTATTAACACTTGCCCACGATCATAGTGGCGTTTGTTGATCGAAAATGTTCCTTTTCTCTAGTTGGCCTTGAAGAATTCTCTTCCGGAGGTATCAAATGCGGACACGGAGTCGTGGGTTTACGTTGATTGAATTGCTGGTGGTGATCGCAATCATCGCCATTCTAATTGCACTTTTACTTCCTGCTGTGCAACAGGCTCGTGAAGCTGCTCGCAGAACGCAATGCAAGAACAATCTGAAGCAGTTGGGCTTAGCCGTCCATAACTATCATGATGTGCATAACAAGTTCCCACCAGGAATGACACAACTGAGACTTCCAGCTGGAACTGGTGCATTTCAGGGAATCAGTGTTTTCTATTCGATCCTGCCGTATATCGAGCAGACAAACCTTTACAACACTTTCGACTCGAATGTTCCTCTGAACAATCGCACTACGCAAACTAATGTATTGGCTGCATCAGTAGTGACGGCATATCTGTGTCCTAGTGACCCTGGTATTGGGGGCATCTCTCAGTTTGTATCGGGAGCCAATACGTTTCAGTATGGCAAAACCAGTTATCGCGCGAACGGGGGATCGCGGCCTATTTTTGCCACTAGCTCTACAAACGACGGCGTGTTTATGTCGGTTGGTCCAGGCGCAAGAAAGGCGGCTTCGGCTCCCACTGGAATCTGTACATCAATGAAGGATCTCACCGATGGCACTACCAACACCGTAATGTTTGGTGAGCATCTGAAATTCGATAAGAACTTCGACACATTCCTGAGCTGGAACAGTAATAGTCTGATTAAAGACTGGTCGTGGTGGTATCCAGCTGGCAGCGATAGCGGCCTTGGGGACATTATGTGTGGGGCATTTGCTCCAGTCGGTTATAAGATTCCATGGGCCAAGGGCGATCCCGGCGCACCGACGGCTCAGAGTGGATGGTTTGTGTTTCAGGACATGCGTTTAAGTGCCATCACGAGTGCACATGTTGGAGGTTCACAGGTCGCGTTGTGTGACGGATCGGTTCGCTTTGTTTCCGACTCCATGTCATTTTCAATCCTTCAATACATTTGCCAACGTGATGATGGAAACGTGGTCGGCGAATTCTAAACACCCCCTGACAAAACCGCGGCTGAACTCATGAAAGTGTAGAAAGTCCTCCGCATTTTTTTGAATTCGGCGACCTTCGTGAGTTTTGTTAGGCGTTCTAAGTTGCCAATGGCCTGTGGTTTCGCTGTGATGCGGTTTCCGTATTCCACATCGCGGTTCCCTATCAAGTGTTGCGGTGTTTCCACAGGTGGGGCTTAGGCTGATTTGAGACTCTGGCGGAAAACGAAGTTGACCCTTGTGTTCACGCAGCCACATGAGCGTGCTGTGAAAATTTTAGCCGACTCCAACAGGATTCAGTTTCAATTGCGGCAGACTGTTGACTTTTTTTGCTTTGTGTGACGTTCCAAGTCGATTCATCTGGTGAGTTTTGGAGGCGAGAATGCTGTTCAAATGTAACTCGTTCGCACTTTTGGCTTTGAGCTTGACTTTATTGGCAGGATGCAGCAGCAGCGAGAATGTCGTTCCCGTCGTTCCTGCAGAGGGAACTGTCACGATCAACGGTGTTGGACTTAATAATGTCTTGATTCGGTTTGTGCCCGAGGGCAAAGATATCAACGGCAATATTGAGTCGTCCGGAGTAACAGATGAACAAGGAAATTTTCGACTGACAGCCAGTGATGGGCGTGATGGCGCCGTCCCTGGCCCAGGGCATGTGTTGCTCGTTGATATGGCCGAGGAAAGACCAGCTCAAGGAAAAGAAGCGGTGGCCACGCCGCGATTTTCATCCGACTACAGCGTACTCAATGGCCGATCGCTAACGGCAACGGTAGCGGACGGTGTGGCGATGAAGGTTGAAGTACCCGCCCAATAATCGCTGAAAAACCACGTCACGCCGACTTTGAAAAGACGGAGCACCAACCCTTGCCGCAGCACCGAACTATCTCCGCAAGTCAGCGCGGGCAGATCGGCACGGCTACCAGCGAAACAAGCTCGTTCCCCAAGTCAGACCAGCACCGAAGCCGCACATAACGACAAGGTCACCGCGTTTGATGCGGCCTTCGCGGTTGGCTTCGTCCAGAGCAATCGGAATGGAGGCCGCTGATGTATTTCCCACGCGGTCCAGATTGTTGTAGACCTTGTACTTCGGAATATTCAACACTTTCATCGCATGATCAATGATGCGAATGTTGGCCTGGTGAAGAACAAACAAACTCACATCTTCGGATGTTACACCGGCGTTGTCGAGCACCACCTGAATCGATTGCGTGACGGCGTCAATCGCCCATTTGAAGACGTTTCTACCGTCCATCTTCAAGTAATGCTCGCCAGCTGCAACAAGTTCAGGGGTCAACGGTCGCGTGGCACCGCCTGCTGGTCGGTCTAGCATAAAGCCGCCAGCACCATCAGCTCCCAGCTGATAACAGACAAGTCCCTGATCCGTTTCGCCAGCTTCCAGAATCACAGCTCCAGCACCGTCACCGAAGAGTGGAGCGGTTCGCTGATCGTCAGGCTGTACGATTCGACTGTTGACGTCGGCACCGATCACAAGTGCCAGTTTAGAATTTCCCGTCGCAATGAATTGCGCGCCGGTTGCCAAAGCATACATGAAACCTGAACACGCAGCCTGCAGGTCCATGGCAGGTGCGTCAAGCTTCAGTTTGTCCTGCACGAGGCAGGCTGTGGACGGGCACGTGAAGTCTGGCGTAAATGTGCCGACAATCAAAAGGTCGATTTCTGAAGCAGAGACGTTGGCCGATGCCATTGCGCGGCGAGCGGCTTCGACCGCGAGATCGCTCGTTGATTCAGATTCGTCAGCAAACCGTCGTTGCAGAATTCCGGTCCGACGTTCGATCCAGCCTTGTTCGAAACCGTAGCGAGTTTCAAGCTCTTCGTTCGTTACAACACGCGAAGGGACATAGGAGCCGATCGAACGGATGCCGAAACCGGTGAGTCGTTGAACTCGCTTTGAGCGACGATACGACAAACCTTCATCGGGAGTTGCAGACCGCTTTGGAAGTGTTGGCTGCAATTCGTCTCTAACCTTACGGGCGTCTATTGAGACTTCATTGTTGATTGTAACGCTATTGGCCGTGACGTCATTCACCGTAACGGAGGCCATTTCACTTGCGGGCGAATTCATCGGATAGCTTTTTCAAACACCGGGCCATTCCCAGCGAGGGTTTCAACAGGTACGTAGCTTCATCAAAAACAACCTCCAATCCCGAACCCAGGAACTGAAGATCGCCTTGTTTACCCAGCTTTCGTTCCGGCGGAAGTTTAGTGACCTGACCTGTGAATTGAAACCTCGGAGTCACAATCCCGCGGAAAAAATCATTCAGGATTATTTTCGTTGTCTAAGGGGGTTCATTTGGTCGCTGCAGATACTGATTTCGTTTAACCCGAGGCAGACAGTCCAGGTCAATTAAGAGTCAGGCCCGTCGACCACGGATTGGCCGATTAGATCAACAGTCGACTCGCGAGCAGAAAATTTTTAGCAGCCGAACATCCAGATTTTTTAGATACGAAGACTTTTACAGAAATCAGATTTGCACGAGCGGCAGGAATTGCAGCAAAAGCCTTTGTTTTCAAGCCGAATGGCAGCTCAAACGCCGTCACAATACGAACTTCTGGACAATCCGGCCAGTGAAGTAAGATAGGAACGATCACTCCGTAAATCTCTGCGGGAACAGAGTTCCGACCTGTCGAAAAAGATTCTGCGAGAGGTCGCCTGCATGTCTATTCCTCCGCACAGGATACTCTTTGTCAGGATGACAACCATGAAACGCTGCGTTCCGGTGCCAGTATTCGTAATGGCACTGTTGATTGGGCGGCTGAGCTGTAACGCTCAGCCACCGATTCCACAACCTGTAATTCCTCAGCCGCCGGTTCCTCAGAGTTCTGGAGCAATCGGAAATCAGGGATACAACGCCCCCGTTAGTCAACCGAATTCTGCCACTCTGCCACAGACAACGGGCGCTGGCGTTTCGCTCATACCAAGCAAAAATTCGCTCAGAAAATTCTCGCCGCTTCGAACGGGTGACGCAGCGATGCCGGAAGATTCCTATAATGGATATGCAGACATTCGAGCGACACCAGATCTTGGATCTCCTGCGTCTGCTGGCAGCGGATTCCACCATTTTTCAATGCCATTCGACAAATACACACAGTGGTATCGTCCGCGTGCGGCAAGTCTTACAGCATATCAACGCTGCGAACCGGATTCATTTAGACCTCGTGGACTTGGACACCTGTTCGCTCGGCCATGCGATGGCTATCGCATGGAATACGAACCATACGTATTGGGCGACGGCCCGTCGAAATACGGCCCGGCCTACATCGCTCGCATGCCCGATCCACGTTGCGAACATTGCGATTGCAGCACTGGTCATTGCAGCACTGGTGATTGCAAGTGCAAGTAGCGTGTGCGCTACATTCTGAGTGACTCGTTCGCTATGATTTGCCCTTCTTTTGGCCGGCGCATCCTGAATCAAGTGGAACGAGAACGGAAAGATGAAAGAAAAGACGTATCTGGCGGTGGATCTTGGCGCGGAGAGTGGCCGCGTCATGGCAGGGCGATTTGATGGTCAGCATGTTTCGCTGCATGAAATTCATCGATTTAACAACGGGCCAGTGCGTCTTGGCGGCACTCTGCGATGGAATCTGGTTGGCCTGTGGACCGAAATCCAAAATGGCCTGCGTGAAGCCGGAACGCAGTACGGAACGTCCGTGTCTTCCATCGGAGTTGACACATGGGGCGTCGATTTTGTGCTGATGAATCGCAACGACGAGCTGCTCGGCCAGCCGTGGAACTATCGCGATTCTCGCACCGACGGCATGTTGGCAAAAGCACTGGAACGTGTCTCTCGTGCGGAGATCTTTTCTCGCACCGGTTTGCAGTTCATGCAAATCAATTCACTGTACCAGCTCATGGCGATGTGCGAACGCGATCCCGAACTTGTCGAACAGGCGACAAAATTTCTGATGGTGCCCGACTTCTTCAATTGGTGCCTCAGCGGCAGCCGAGTCGTAGAATTCACAAACGCCACGACAACACAGATGCTGAATGCCAGGACTCGCGACTGGGCAGTCGATATGCTGCGCAAGCTGCAGATTCCCACGGAGATGTTTCCCGACATTGTGATGCCTGGCACACAGCTTGGCAGCCTGCGCCGTGACGTTGCCGAATTCACGGGACTGAAAGATGTCAAAGTCATTGCACCCGCGACGCATGACACAGGTTCAGCTGTCGCTGCCGTGCCCACATCGCATACCGGCCATCCGGACTGGGCCTACATCAGCAGCGGCACATGGTCGCTCATGGGCGTTGAAGTGAAGGATGCCGTTCTCTCCGAAAGGGCATTGGAACGTAACGTTACCAACGAAGGCGGTATTGATGGAACGTACCGCTTGCTCAAGAACATCATGGGCCTGTGGCTAGTGCAGCGTTGCAAAGTTGCCTTTGAGGACCGTGGTCTGAAAGCTGATTACGCAGAACTCACTCGCAAAGCCGCTGGAGCCACACCGTTTCGATCGCTCGTGGATCCGGATCGCCCTGAATTCCTGCGTCCGACCGATATGACACAAGCAATTGCCACAGAATGCCGTCGAGTTGGTCAGCCGGTTCCGGAAGACGAAGGCCAGTTCGTGCGTTGTGCTTTGGAGAGCCTGGCATTGAAGTATCGCATGGTGCTCACATGGCTGGAAGAACTCACGGGAGTGAAGGTGAAAGTCGTTCACGTCGTGGGCGGCGGTGCCAAAAACTCACTGTTGAATCAGTTCACGGCCGACGCCTGCGGAGTTCCCGTCATTGCTGGTCCGGTAGAAGCAACGGCATTAGGGAATGTGTTGGTGCAGGCGATGTCGGCTGGTGATGTTTCATCGCTGAGCGAAATTCGCGACATCGTCCGACGCTCTGAATCGATCACGGAGTTCCATCCTAAGAATGCCGATCAATGGAACGATGCGTGGGAACGGTTTACACGGATTTGTCAGACATAGGCGTGGTTTGTCGTTGGATCGACACCCATATAGTTTTCAGAAACTTGATGAAAAGTTCTCCACTACTCAATGAGGGTAGGTCCCTGTGGCTGGACGCTGCGGAATGAAATGAACAGCCGTCCGTCCGAAAGATATTTTCCGGTGTGCCGGTCACCGTTGATTCATCATGACGATTGAGAACCTTGCGATCGTTGCAGAAAAGAGTTTGTCCACAATTGTACCGGCGGGCCTGCACGCACGCGGCTCGCTGATACGTTGATGAAT
>JAYVNW010000108.1:0-1588 GCA_043758225.1 Candidatus Kuenenia sp.
GGATTTTGCGACTCACTGGTAACCCAATTCCAGTCCCCCGCGATCCTTTGGAAGATTCAAACACATTGAAGATCGCCGCGCGCTGATCTTCTGGAATCCCCGGACCGTTATCGCTGACAGCCACCAGCAACATATCAGCCGTTCGATCATATCCGGTTTGAACCACCACGGCACCATTTTCGATACCTTCGACGGCATCGATCGCGTTCGACACGATGTTCAGCACTGCGCGATGGATGCCTTCTTCGTCGAACAACGCCATGGACACATCGCCGCCTCGGCGAAATTCCAGCGTCACGCCGCACTCTTTTGCTCGAGCCGAAGTGAGTTCCATCACATCGCTGACGACGGTGTTTATGTCAGCCAGTTTGAGCACCGGAACCCGATCCTTGCTGTAATTCAGCATGTCCATAACCAGGTCATAAATTCGCGTCTGGTTGCGTTCGACAATTCCCCAGCCCTGGCGAATCATATCGTCTTTGTGCTCGTCGAGCCCCATACGAATCAAATAGCTGCCACCGCGAACGCCCTGCAAAATATTCTTGATATGATGGCTGAGGACCGTAATCGTTTGCCCCATTGCAGCGAAGCGTTCCGCTTTAAGCATTGCTTCCTGGAACTGCCGCGATTCAATCGATAATGCAGCCTGACGCGCTACGGTCACGATCATCCGCAGATGCTCGTCGGACAGGCGAGAACAAATGCCCTCGTTCATCGCCTGCTCAACAGTTGTTGTCGTATCCAGATAGAACACGCCCAGCAAATCAGAACGACCTCGCATCGGCGCGCAGATGGCTTCACGGATGCCGTTGGTTACAATACTGTTCGCTTCCGGAAAGCGATCGTCGAGACTTGCATTTGACGTTCGCACAGCCATCCCGTGACGCAATACGTAATCCGTGATTGAACGCGAGACGGGCATCTGCGACGACGCTGTTGCAGTCTCATCTCGACGCGCGAACGCAATGGCGGTTAAATCAACTCCGAACGGATCTTTCAGCAAAACGCATCCACGATCCGCGCCTACGGCTTGCATGGCGAGATTCAGAATTCGTTGCAGCACTTCGTCCTGTGAACGAATCGGCGTGACAAGCTCTTCCGCCACATGGTAAAGCAGCTCAAGTCCCGGCTTGAGGTCCATCTCTGCCACGACAGCGCTTGATTTGTCAATTTCGACACTTTGAACGATCGCCGATTCTCGCATCGTTTTCGAATCGTCAACAAAGCGAATCTGATCGACCGTAGCGACGGGCGGCTGCTCACTTGCTGCCATCTGAAACAGCAGAGCACTCGAACCAAACTGCAGACTGTCACCGTGACAAAGAATTCGCTCCTTGACGACATGACCGTTGACACGCGTCCCATTTGCGCTGCCAAGATCTCTCAGAACGAATTCTTCGCCGCTGTGGGTTATTCTGGCGTGCTGGCGGGAAACTTCACTGTCGTCCAGTCGCAGACTACAGCCTACACTGCGGCCGATCACGACGTCCTGATCAGACGCGATCTCGTAACGAGTGCCCCGATTGGCACCGTTGATGATCAGCAGAGAGGCTCGAAACACGGCGGGAGACTCGAAAAGCGGCTCGAA
>JAYVNW010000109.1:0-1786 GCA_043758225.1 Candidatus Kuenenia sp.
AACTTGAGCCGCACTGCGCGGGGATCGGGGCGATTCATGTTCCCGAAGCAGGGATCGTTGACTACCCAGGCGTGTGTCAAAAACTCGGCAGCCTGCTTCGCGATGCAGGGGCCGAGATTCAGCTGAATTGCCGGGTCAACCTGATTAAACAACTGACGGATTACGTCCGGTTAACCACGTCAACTGGCGACATCGAAGCGACTCAGGTCATCAATTGCGGCGGACTGCACAGTGACCGCATCGCCCGCCAAAGCGGTCAGCAGATGAAAGAACGCATCGTGCCGTTTCGCGGCGAGTACTTTGATCTGACGCCACAGGCACATCAACTTTGTCGAACGCTCATTTATCCCGTCCCGGATCCGAAATTTCCGTTCCTTGGAGTGCACTTCACGCGCATGATTCACGGCGGCGTTGAATGCGGTCCGAACGCGGTATTTGCCCTGGCCCGCGAAGGTTACAACTGGCGAACAATTAACCTGCGGGACATTTTTGAATCCGTCACGTATCCTGGATTCCTGCGACTTGTGGCAAGGAACTGGAAGACGGGCATGGGTGAAGTCTGGCGTTCCCTTTCAAAGGCCGCTTTCGTCAAAGCCCTACAACAACTGGTGCCGGAAATCCGAGCCGAGCATCTGGAATCTGCACCAGCAGGGGTGCGAGCTCAGGCATTGGGCCTCGACGGAAAACTGCTTGATGACTTCGTGATACTGCGGCACGAACGAGTCATCAACGTTTGCAATGCACCATCACCGGCCGCAACGGCGTCATTGAATATTGGTAGACATATTGCCGAACAGGCAATTGCCAGTGGAATGTAGACTCAAGGTTCGGAATGAAAGTCTTCGGTGGATTCCTGCGATTTAACGTCGCTTGCGTTTCTGCGGTGTTGAAATGAAACTTCAGGAGATGTGCATTGAGGCTGTTAATTTCGTGACTATATCCATCCGGCAATCACTGTAGATGATCTTCAAGGTGTTGATTATGAAAACCAATCCCGTCAAAGCCGCGCTTGCAGCTGGAGAACCACAAGTCGGTACCTGGCTGTCATTTGGTGATGTGTTCACGGCCCGACTTATGGCTAAAACGGGATTCCCATGGCTTACGGTCGATCTGGAGCATTCTCCAATCGACTGGCAAATGGCATCATTGATGTTTGCTGTCATTTCCGACGCCGGGTGCGTTCCGTTGGCACGCGTTCCCCGCGGAGATCATGATTTGATCAAGCGAGTCCTGGACGGTGGCGCTTGGGGCGTTGTTGTGCCGATGGTGAATACCGTCGAACAGGCAAAAATCGCCATCGCTGCGGCCAAGTATCCGCCTCAGGGAAATCGTTCCATCGGTGGCAGCATTCCCGCTCAGAATTTCCAAACCGGCACTGGGGAATATTATCGTCGAGCCAACGACGAAGTGCTCGTGATTTTGCAGACAGAATCACCAGAAGGCGTTGAGAATGCCGAAGCGATTTACAGCCTTCCCGGAGTCGACGCAATCTTTGTCGGGCCGAACGATTTGTTCTGGCAGATGAAGAAACCTGACGGCACAGAACCGACGCCTGAAGAATTCGAAGCGATGCTGCAACGCATTCTGGCGGCCGGCAAGAAGTCCGGAACGCCGGTCGGGATTCACTGCATGTCTGTTCCTGAAGTCGAACACCGCATCAGTGAAGGCTGGCAGTTTCTGGCTCTGCAGAGCGAACTGAAAATGATGGTGACAAAGGCTCAGGAACTCGTTCAGGAGTTGGGTCTGGAAACCGCATCAGATTTGGCAAGATACTAGTATCCACTAC
>JAYVNW010000110.1:0-8017 GCA_043758225.1 Candidatus Kuenenia sp.
GCTGAGCAACAGGAGCTGGCCCGTAGTCAGCGAGATACTCCGAAAATACCAATGCCGGTCGGCTACTGGTCACGAGGCAAGCGGGACCATTGGAATTATGCGAACCAAAAACAACCGCCGACAAACATGGAATGATGGCCAGCAACCCAACGATCCAGGCGTGTGATTTACCTTTTGCAGGCAGCTGGTGCGTTTTGTTTTCTTCGTTCATGGTTGTACCAGCGTTAGTCGTTTCGAATGCCTACTTAAACGCGGCAACTTATTTTCTGCACGACGCCTACCTTACACGCGTTCCGTCAGCAACGGTACAAGGCCCGACCACATGCGTAAATGGTTCAACGACACAGTTTTCTCCAATCACAACATTGCCATCAATGATCGTGAAGGGGCGTACGACTGAATCACGGCCAATTTTTGCGCCATGATCAATCGTCGTCTGGGCTGCGTTTTCGATCGTGACACCAGACAACATTAACTCCGTCACAATGCGAGTCTGAATACTTGCCTGAACTTCCGAAAGTTGCACTCGCGTGTTGACTCCCAGAGCTTCCTCAAGTGTCAGGCTGCAGCTGGCTGCGACCTGATGGCCATCATCCATCAGAATACGCGGGCAGTCTGTAAGATAGTATTCGGATTGCACATTGTTCGGCTTCAGCTGACGTAATGACTGCAACAAGAGCTGAGTATTGAAAGCGTAACAACCAGTATTGATCTCAGTGATCCTGCGCTCGTGCGGCGTGGCGTCTTTATGTTCAACAATGCATTGGAACGCCCCGTTTGCGTCTCGCACAACACGTCCAAGTCCGTCGTTATTCACGGTGTCTGCAGTGCCGATCACGCAGGCAGCTTTCTCGCCGGATTGAGCATCGAGCAATGCCTTCAGTGATGAACCGTGAAGCAGCGGTGTGTCACCTGCCAGAATCAAAACAGACCCATCGTGGCCTGAAAGTGCAGCTTCGCACATCATTACCGCATGACCTGTGCCTTTTTGTTCGGTTTGTTCCGCGAATGTGACATCGGTGTGATGAGCCAGCGACTTGCGAACAAGATCCGCTTTGTGTCCGACAACAACGACCAGCTTTGTTACTCCTGCCGCTCTGGCTGCGTCAAGAACGTATTCGATCATCATGCGTCCACAGACCGGATGCAGAACTTTTGGCACTTCGGATTTCATCCGCGTGCTCTTGCCAGCGGCCAGAATGACGGCAATCGGAGCATCCATGTGTGTCTTCGTTTCCTTCAATTAATACCGCAATCCAATTTGTCCAACGAATCCGTTGCCAAGTCCGAATCCCGGGACAGAGTTGCTGAACTTGACGTCACGATCAAACACGTAACCCGCTTCCATGATCCAACTGTACAGTCCGGCGTCCATTTTTAGCCCTAGCAAGACGCGTTTGTCGGCAATCTGCATTTGATTTTTTGTTGTCGAACCCAGGTATGTACTCTGAATTCCATACGCTTCGACGTGGTATTCAGCTCGCACATAAACCCACTTTGACCAATAAGCTTCGTTTCCAAGGAACAGGCTGACCTTGGCTTCCGGGTACATTAACTGCCATTCCCAGTAATCATCGCGATAGATTAAACCGGCCCATGGGATAATCATATTTTCGACTCGATCCCAGTATTGTGCACCAAGGCCCAGAGTCCAGTATTGATCAAGTTGCATGAACAGAATGCCGCGTCCGTCCAGTTGAAAGCCCTTGCTTATCACGCCCGATTGGAAATCGGTATTGACCGATGGTGTAATTCCGAGACTTACGCTGTAAGGACCGTTCTTTGGTGTTTCAAGTTCCAGATCAACACCGATTCGGAAGACGTCGCTGGGCAGAGTCAGCGAACCGCTTGTACCACTCCAGTTGCGCCAGCCGAATTGATTGGTCCAATTGAGAATCCAGCCGGGTGCCATTTGAGTCGTGTTTGTCAGATGGTAGTCAACACCCACAACACCCAAGGATGCACCAACTCCGGGCGGCGCACCTTGAAGTCCGCTTTTCGGCAACCATGAGGCATTTATTCGATTACTCCAGCCAAACCGATAAGGCTGCGCAGGGTTCGCTCCATAAGCATAAGCACCCTGCTGCGGAATACCTGACTGATTTGGGCTGGATGTTCCATACGGCGAAACACTTGGCTGGCCGACAAATGGGTCAGACGTGATCGGCGGTGCAAAGGCATTCCATGTTGTGGTGTCGTCGTATGGAGGCAGTGTCAGATCGGGGGACGAAATAATCGGTCCATTCGATTGAGGGACACTCAAATTCGATTCAGATGGCTGAAACGTACCAGTGGAAGGAATCGATCCGGCGTCAGGCGGGATTGGAACTCCTCCATCCTGAAACAGCGTCATCGCCGTCAGTGTTGGTTCGTAGATGGAACCCCGCATCGCCATCGAACGCTGATACGCTGCACGCTGTTGCCGCTGAGCAATTCGCGGATTGCGAACGTAGCGTGATAGCTGACCACCGTATTGGTATCCGCCAAAATTCTGTTGCGCACCGTAATTCTGTTGCGCACCGTAATTCTGGTAGGCACTATTCGCCTGCATTTGCGGAGGTCCGAATTGCGCGAATGAGATTTGCTGGGTTGAGAGCAACAGAATTGCTGCGATCGCCAGGGAAGAACACTTCTTCACAGGGTCACCTGCTGAGAGGGTGGAATTGAGCGAGATTTTGAGTGGAACTCGTTTGAGTCCATCGTTTTTCAGGCTGCGACACCCGAAGAAATCAGGTTGAGAGGAATTAAGTTGCCGCAGCTTGAGGGGAATTCCGGGAATGATGCGGATTCATGAAAATCACGTCAACACCAAGTAGAGCTTAGTGGCAGCGTTCAGCGTCTCGATTCGCAAATTTGCAGCAATTGCTGCACAACGTCCGGCTAAATCTGCCGCATGATTGAACATGCGTAAAATGTGACATGAAGCAACAAGCGTGTGAGCCGAAAGTTGGAGTTGGCCCAATAATTCGTTGAATTTGGCGACTTCGGCTACTTGTGCTTGCGTTCGCCCCGACCCTTGTTGATGTATTCTTCGCGAGTTACGAAACCAGCTTTGTTGGCATCATATTCGAAGTGATCCTGCACCACATGTCTACGAGTTCTGCAGAAGCCATCACGCCGACGAGATGCTGCCCGACGATTTCTTGTCCTGGAATTTCCATTGGCAAGCGAATGCTTCTTTCATGATTTTGGAAGTGCGGCAAGCTGTTGCTGAAGCATAGATCGAACATTGTCAACTTTCATTGACGAGCAAGGCGAGTCCATGCAATGCCAGACTATCGATGTATGTCGCCGCCTGAAGTTGCCGTACCAGTTGGCGACCACCACCTCCGGTGACGACGACACTTGGACAAACCTTCTCCTTGAAGTGGTTGAGTGCAGAATCGGAGAGTCGTTGAATGAGTTCTCGAACTGCCCCAAGCTGGCCGATGAACAACCCCGCGCGCATGGCGTCTTCGGTGTTTCTGCCCGGTACTTCGGGGAGCTCAACAGGTTCGGTATCAACGTTGATCATCGGGAGGCGGGCTGTATAGTCGTGCATGGCATGGGCCGACAGTCGCAGTCCTGGCAGAATGCTGCCTCCTCGGAACGTATGATCGGAGGTCATGAAATCGACTGTCGTTGCTGTGCCGGAATCCACGACGATGACGGATCGGTTCGGAGAAAGCATCTGCCCAGCCGCAAAGACGTTCAGCAGTCGGTCGATGCCGACTCTTGATGGAACATCAACATCAACTTTGATTGGAATCTGTTGATAGCTGGCAACTACGAAAGGCTGACATGTCTTAAACGGCCAGTCGGCGATCAATTGGTCTCGCGTTTCCGGGTCACTGCCGGCAATGACCGCATCTACTGGCGATTCGAATTCCTGTGTCTGCCACCATTTCGCGAGTTCGTCAGCCAGGTGCGGTGTGTCGTCCAGGACTCGAGCGACAATATTACAGGCTTCAACAGCCTTGCTTTGCGTGGTGCAAAAGACGCCAAACTTGGCTCGCGTATTGCCGATGTCGATTGCCAGAACGTTTGTAAAGGATTTCATTCGGAATATTTTCCCGCGAAGTATTCTGTCTTACTTCAGGACTTCCTTTTTCGCCGCGCGAGCGATCCATGTGGCGGGATCTTCTTCGAATGCTGCTTTACAGCCAGTGCAGCAGACCCAGTATGAACGACCTTTGTATGTGACTTCCATCGTGCCGAGACCTTCCGAAATGATGCAGGTCTTTTCTGCATAACCAGTGTCGCTGACTGCAAACGAAGTTCCTTGTCGCTGAGTCGATACAGTATCGAATCTTGCGAAATCAGCTTTACCGCGACGTTTGCCGACTTCCAGCAGATAACGGTTATTCTCCTGCTGAGCGAATGCGAACTGCCATATTTCGCTGTTGTCGCCGCTGTCGTTTTGATCGAACTCCAGTCGGAAGACTTTATGAAGTTTGTCGTCATTGCCCACGGTTTCATGCACAGGGTCAGTGAAGTCGCCGGAAAATTCTTTCGTGATGCCGGCAGGATCAACGACAGTCAAAACAAATCTACTCTGAGCCGTGTCCCATGTTAATCGAGCCGTCTTGATGTAAGGGCTCTTGTCCGACTGAATCGTCAGCGCAGGTTGCTCGGGTTTCGTACGCAGATCCCAGACCCATTCGTGATTATCGACAGCCTTAAAGTTCTCGTAATCGCGTCTTGTGGTTCCTCGCCACTGACCAAGCAGAACTTGCAGCGGTTGAAGCTTTGCAATAATCGTTTGAATTTGTTTCTCCGGATCAGGCTTCGAGGCTGCGTTTGCGGCATCTGTCGAAGATCCTGCGATTCCGTTAAGAGTCAGTGGTTTGAATTTGAATTTCGGCTCATCCGGCCTGGCTGGTTCACTGCCTGTTGTCTGCGGAGATTGAGTTGCTGCCACCGACGGGGACTGAATTGTTCCTGTCGTCAGCGATGCAGCTGACGGGACAGATTCAGTGGCCGTTGGGGGCGCCGCCGCGTCCTCGCTGCAGCCAGCAATCATTTGCGCCAGAGTCATCGCGGCGACAATTGCTCCAACACGAAACCGCAACGATTGTCGAACAATAGATTTAAACATCTTAATGCGCTCCAAATCAGATCAGGCGACAGGTGTTGTATCGACTTTGAGGCCGGCGTCGTTCCAGCCACGAAATCCGCCGTCCATCGAGATAACATTTGTGTAGCCCATTTGCTGTAGATTGAAGGCTGCCAACGCAGATCGATATCCACCTCCGCAGTACAGCACGATCGGTGTCGCCGTATCGGAAATCTTCTCTTCAATATCGCGTTCAATCACGCCTTTGCCGATGTGTGTGGCTCCTGGAATTCGACCGGTATTAAATTCCCGGTCCTCACGCACATCGACCAGCACGAATACGTCGCCGCGTTTCTGGCGCTCGACGACGTCAGCCACTGTGCATTCTTTAACGTGCGGTCTGACAGAATCGACGATCTGTTCAAACCGTTCCCCGTGTTTTTTGGCCATTGAATTTTCCGTGATGAATCTGATTTTTCCGGAACGGATCGCTTTTTTTGTGACCGACCAAGCTTAAATCGATTTGATTCAGATTGTAGCTCTGCTGATTAGCTTACACCAATCAATGTTTGAATGATCTGCCGTGTGACGGATTTTTCGTTTGGAAATTCCGGGATCGCCCTCCCGAGAATCAACTTTCAATTCATTCCCACTAAAATCGGGACCGCGACATTCATCTTTGGAAATCACAAACACACTGGCATCCAGTGACAGAGCTTGCGAGAATAAAGCCCCGCCATTCTTTCTGCCGCAATCTCACCGCAGTGAACAGATTATGCCAAGACTGTCATCAAAAATTGCTGGAACCCTGACATCGACGCTCACGCTGTGCCTGATGTGGAATGCTCAGTTGCGGGGGGATGACTTCGAGTTTTTTGAAAGGAAGATCCGACCCGTTCTGGTGGCTCATTGTTTCGAATGCCATGCCGCTGACTCACAGGAGAGTGGCCTGCGAGTTGATTCCCTTGCTGCGATACTGGCTGGCGGCGAGCGTGGGCCAGCAATTGTTCCCGGAAAACCCGACGAAAGTTTGTTGATCAGCGCCGTACGGCACAGCGATACGCTGCAAATGCCTGAGAAACGAAAGCTGCCGCAACACATCATTGATGATTTGGCTCAATGGATTCGCGACGGTGCCGCCTGGCCAGATCAGAAGTCTGTGGTCGGCGCTGCCATACCTGCCACGACGGAACGAATGCCGACGGAAGATGAAAAAAAGTTCTGGGCTTTTCAGACTCCACAACGATACGCGATCCCCGCTGTTGCAGGTGCCAATCACTGGGTGCGGACCCCGATCGATCGTTTCATTCTGAAGCAACTTGAATCCCGTCAATTACATCCGAATGCAACGGCAGATAAAAGGACCCTGATTCGCCGAGCGACAATGGACTTGATCGGGCTGCCTCCCAGTCCCGACGAAGTGAAGGCGTTTCTTGCGGATGCATCTCCAACAGCGTTTGAAACCGTCATTGAACGATTGTTGGCGTCCCCTCGTTACGGCGAACGTTGGGGGCGACACTGGCTGGATATTGTTCGGTATGCGGATTCAAATGGACTGGACGAAAACCTTGCATTCGCGAATGCGTGGCGATATCGGGACTACGTGATTGCAGCGTGCAATTCCGATCTCCCTTATGACGAATTTCTTCGTGAGCAACTTGCCGGTGATTTGCTGCCACCATCACCTCAGAAAGATGTTCAGTTGCGACGCATTGTTGCGACCGGATTTCTGTCTCTCGGTGCGAAGATGCTGGCGGAAGACGATCCCGTCAAAATGGAAATGGACATCATCGATGAACAGGTCGATACGCTCGGTAAAGCTGTGCTCGGCATGACATTCGGATGTGCTCGCTGCCACGATCACAAGTTCGATCCAATTTCAGCCCACGACTATTATGCACTCGCCGGAATCTTTAAAAGTTCCAAAACGATGGACAACTTCAAAGTCGTTGCGAGATGGCAGGAACGACCTGTCGCTACGGCAGAGATTGTCGCCGCACGCGATCGCCAGAAGGCTGAAGCAGATGCCGTGCAGTCCGAAATCACCACACGAATTCAAATGGAAGTCGATCGAATTTCGGACGAAGCTCGCAAACAATTAGCGGCGTACTTGTTGGCGGCAGATCGGCAGCTTCGCATTGATGAATCGTTGCAGGACGCGTCACCAGCAGCTGAGAACGAAACCCGCAGAGCCTCTCCAAAATCAATTTTTCTTGAAGCGGAAGACTTCGTTCGAGGCAACGTTCTGAAAGATACAACGAACTACGGCGTCGGGATCGGTGTGCTCGTGAATCGCGGTGAACTGCCGAATTTCACTGAATACGACATCGAGATTTCGGACGCGGGGCTCTACCAGTTTGACCTTCGATACGCTGCCGCTGCAACTCGGCCAACAATGGTGCTGATCGACGGAAAACCGATCCGTACTGATGCCGCAAGTCAGGTCACAGGCAGCTGGACTCCGGAAAGTCAAAAGTGGTTCGTTGAAGCGATTTTTGAAGTGTCGGCGGGGAAGCATGTCGTGCGATTGGAAAATGCAGGTCCATTACCGCACATAGACAAGCTGTTTCTGTCACCCGCAAATGGCAGTGCTGCTGCACAACTTGGAGTTGCCGACAATCTGAATTCATCCGATGTTGCTCTGCACACGCCAATCGTCCTGAACTGGAAGAAGCTGTTGACAGCGCAACGGGATGTCGGTGACAGCCCGTTTGCTCTATGGTGGCAGTTTCGCACAACGGGCTCGCTGGATGTCAATGTCAGCACATCGCAATTGACAGCAAAGCTTGTCGCAGCCCCAATGCCAACAACCCTTGCTCAACTCGCGCTTCGATATCAGGAGCTTGCTGAATCGGGCGACTCGACGGACATGATGCCTTTGAAAACACTGCTCGGCGGCGTTGACAACCCGTTTGCGCTGAGGGACAAAGCGGAAACATTTCTTCCAGACGTCACTGTTGCTGAACTGAAAGCGCTCCGGGA
>JAYVNW010000111.1:0-4037 GCA_043758225.1 Candidatus Kuenenia sp.
CGCGACGGAGCCGGACAAAACGAGCCTCGTCTACGGATTGCAGAATTATTTGATGAATGACCCGGCCTACATGCGACTGTACGGGATCGACGGAGGAAATGAGAGACTTCCACGCGAACTGGCGGCGCGGCTCGCGGCCGACATCCTGCTCGAGCATTCGGTCAAGAGCGTGGAAACGTGTGGCGACCATCGATTGCGAATTCGCTTCGAACACGCGGGCAAAGTGTGTAAGAACGAATTTGATTTCGTCGTGATCGCGTTACCTCACAATCAGCTTGCGTCCGTCAGCTACCCGCAGGAGCGGCTTGCCGACGCAATGCAGCAACACTTCGACTATTACAATTATCCAGCCCACTACCTGAGGATTACGCTGCTCTTCGAACAGCCATTTTGGCGAAAACTGACGAGCGACTCGTACTGGATGCTCGACCGTCTTGGCGGTTGCTGCCTGTACGACGAATCGTCGCGCGTGCCGGAATCAAAGTACGGTGTGCTTGGCTGGCTTATCGGAGGAACTTCAGCACTTGAGATGAGCCGACTCAATGATCAGCAACTGATCGACGAGGCATTGAAATCACTGCCTTCGTTTCTCTCCTGCGGTCGTCGTTTTCTGCTCGAAGGGCACGTCCATCGGTGGGTGGGAGCGGTCAACGCGATGCCGGGCGGCATCGTTCCGCGTTCTCACGACCGACGGCATCAGCCCGAACCGACAGAGCATCCGAATCTGTTTGTAGTCGGCGATTACCTGTTTGATTCCACTCTCAATGGCGTACTCGATTCAGCCGAATTTGTCGCCAGTTGGCTCGCCGCAAGAATGAATGACCAATCCTGAACGGAAGAATATGAATAACCCTGAAATACTGAAGATCCGTGAGGCCATGCAGCGGACTGAGCATCAAGATTCAGGCAGCGTGCCGCCTAATTCAGAAGTTCGCCAATCAGAAGTTCGCCATGTCGTGTATGCATCCCAGCCGGGTGACAAAGAGAGCACGCTGCTGGCGTTACCGAAACCGTTTTGCCGCTGGGCGGTGCTTGTGAAGGAACCAAACGATGGTGTGCATGGTGAATCACGTGACGGGCTCTCGATCCTCACGATTCCAGTCACCGATCCGGAGTGTCATCTTGCCCAGACGCAGGCTCGCGAGTGGGTCGATGCGTCGCCGGCCAATGGTCGCGTTCCCGGTTTCATGATGACTCTGCAGGGGACAGTCGTTTTCGGGTCCGACAACCGAATTGCCGTGCTGGCAGCTCCCGAACGTCTGGACGTGTTAAGCAAAACGCTGATTGAAGTTGCGTGGTTCGATGCTGAACTGCGCGGGATCGAATGTGAACTTGGCGACCGGTGGTCCGACTGGGAAAGTGACATTCCTCTGGGCTTTGAATTTGACGAAAAATCACTCGACAAGCGTCAGCATCTGCGGCAGCGCTATGGAGAAGTCATGCTGATGAGGGCACGTCTGGCAAAAATCGCGCCACATGTGAATTGCCCACACATTCATCCGCCCACACTCGCCAGTCAGGTTGCCGAACGGTTCCGAGATCGGGCGCGGATGACTCACCGTCACGAGATTCTCAGCGATCAGGTAGAGGTCTTTGAGAAGATTTACGAGTCATGTGGCCAGCGTGTCAGCGAATTCGTACACACGCGATCAAGCAACATGCTCGAATGGGTGATTATCGTGCTGTTGCTGGTACAGACGCTGTTGGTCGTGTTCGAAATCCTTACGAGTGCGGCAGTGTAACCTATGCGTTATCCTTCGATCGACATTCTGAGGACAGCCGCCATTTTTGTGATGGTGCTGGTTCACTTCGGTGAAAATCTTTCCGGCTATACACCGCCGATTGCAGGACTCGGTGCACCAATTTTCGCCTTTCTATCGGGAGTCAGTTATGTCCTGTGGGTACAGGGCCAGCAGCGAAAAGGCCGAAGCGAAGGGGAAATTTCGAAGATGTCCGTTCGTCGCGGACTGTTTGTGTTCTTCCTGGGCTTTGCCTTCAATGTCTTCGTCTGGTTCCCTGACGATACGTTCAACTGGGACGTGCTCACTTTTATCGGAGCGGGATTGCTCTTGTTGAACCTGGCACGGCATGTTCCGCTGCCGATCCTGGTCCTGATGGCAGTCTGCAGCGTGCTTGTCAGTCCGATCCTGCGGGTGATGGCCGACTACAAGGCGTATTGGGTGGGTGGCTATTATGAGGGAGACCTGACGTTGTCCGACGTGCTGATTGGATTTCTCTCGACCGGCTATTTCCCCATCTTTCCCTGGATCGCGTACTCGCTGGCAGGATTCGTGACGGCCACGGCCGTGTTTCGCGAATCGTCGGATTCTCTCAGGCTGTCGGGAAGAGCGGTGCGGGTAGGGTTCATCCTGATTGCCACCTCGGCAGTGGCCCTGCTTGTTCGACCGTACCTTCCGGAAGTCCTGTCACAGCGTGTACTGGGTGGCTGGACTATGTTTCCATCGACCATTGAGTATGTCTGTGCCACGCTGGGCATGGCGCTGGCGCTGTTCGGCCTTGGTCATCGCTGGGTGGATCTCAATCCTTCGCTGGAGAGATACCGAGGCACGCTGGAGGTCACGAAGACGTTTAGCCAGTATTCATTAACAATCTATGTGCTGCATCATATTGTCCATCTCTGGCCACTTTGGATTTACAGTGTCGGCCAGGGCCAGGAAGCGACCTTCTATCTGGGCAAGGCCATGTCGCCAACAATGTCCCTGCCGCTGGCACTGGTTTTCATGACGGCCTGTCTGGTCTGGTTTCGCTGGCTGGGAACCGGCGAGCGGCGCGGTATCGAATCCTGGATGCGCTGGCTGTGTGATTAAAGGTCTGACCGTTCAGAAAATTAACCTTACAAAAGCACAACCAATTCCATTCGCCAACGATACCCCGGTGTAACACCAAAATAGCAAGTTTGGCGCAGCCGAGGCCCGGGGTGGTGTCATTGATATTCCTGCCGTAGTTCAGGACGTGGCAATTCCCGCATGGACAGAACTGTCAATGGATCATAATTGGAGTTATTCACAAAGCAGTGACTTATCCCCTGGCCGGTCAACAACGACGTACTGATCGCGGAGAAGCCCTGCCATCCGATCGCCATGTGACAAAGCCATTCACTCCGACCAAGGAAATCATGACCGGAGTCAAGTTTCCAGTCGGGGCTCATGACTTTCCCGATTCGGTGGGCAAGATTTTTCGCCCAGTTCTGCTGCGGCCTGAGTCCATCAATAATCCACATGGCATCCAGTAATGGAGTACAGTTACGGGCTCCCGGCCGAGCCACTGCCGGATCGGGGCGTTCCCCGCGCATTGCTCGTATCAGCAGTCCTGTCCAGTCGACGCCCCCAAGGTAACCAAGATGCACTGCTGGATTCGCCCGCGGATTGGCGTCGATCAGACAGGGAGCACCATCATCACGATTGACAATAAAGTCCAGGCCGAGGAAACCGGTCCAGCGTGTTGCTTCCGCAAGGCGGTCTGTGAGCGCAGCGATTTGAGGATGGCTGATTGATTCCCGATGTGATGATGTGCCGCCGTTTTCCGGAAAGCAACGCAATGGACGATAGATGACCTCGCCCAGTTTGCGACCTTCGTGACACAACATCAGCGTATAGATCGCCTCGCCATCAATCTTTTGCTGGACAAACGGCGATTCGGCGTGACGGCGCAATTCGCGGTCATGAAGTAATCGGAATCGCTCCACCAGTTGCGGCAACGTATCGCAGTATTCGCGGCCGATGCTGTTATTGCTGGTAGGCAGTTTCAGCACAACAGGAAAACGTAAAGTACTGATCTGGCGTTCCAGTTCACCTGGATTCGGCCGTGGTACGGTTGGTGGGGTAGGAATCTCCAGTTCGCGGCACAGGTCAAAAAGACTGGGCTTATGATGCAGCCGCCACATCACATCAAACGGTGCCAGCGGCAACGGCAGCGACGTCAACGATTCTATTTTGTCACGGAATTCCGCCAGCAACAAAGACTCTTCAAAAGCAGGCAGCAGCAGGTCATACGGCCGCGACTTAAGCTCCCGAATC
>JAYVNW010000112.1:0-3672 GCA_043758225.1 Candidatus Kuenenia sp.
TCGCAGTCAGTGCATCAATCACGATTCTGAATTCTCGTGATGTCGTCGATGGAATCGCGATTTCTGTGCGTCGAACGTCCATAAATTTTGAATAATCAAAAATCAAAGCTTCATCGACAAGCGTTGATTCCTTCCCGTCCGCTGTCGCGAAGATTCGGACCTGTTGCTCAAAATCTTTGAGTGGCGTTATAACCCGCACGCCCAGCGGAGAGGGATCGTCTTTATTCAAAATGATGCGAATTTCAAGCCCGTCGCTTTCCATTGGCTTAAGTGCAGGATTCGTTGCGGTCCACGATTTTACAACTTTATCAGTCCGGGATTCCCGGACATGTCGAATCAGAAATGGTATCAATTGATTGTCTGAGCTGAGGATCCGCAGATCAGGAAAATTGTCTCCAGTCGCAGCATAGATGTCACTGTTAAACGGAACGGCAAATAGCTCTTCCTGCGCCGCTTCTTCCATCACGACAGGGCGAGAAAACCTGAATAGTGCCGGTTCTTCGGCGACGCCTGATCCCGTCAATCCGACCATAATCCAGAGAACGCAGATTTTCCATCGCATTAATTTCATTTCGACTTTCCCTCGTCATTTGTTTCGAGTACTTGCTGGCCTGAAGACTGGTCCAACTGATCGGTCACAGTCTCAAACGTCTTCCTCGCTCGAAGGTACAGGAACGACCCGAACAGAACAAGCACTCCCAGGATGATGAATGCCACGATGCGATACAGCTGATCAAGTCTCGCAAGGTCAACAAAGAATACCTTACATGCCACGATGACAAACAGTGCAAGCCCGACGTAACGCAATGGCTTGATGTTGCTGCTGATGCCTCTCACAAGAAACGAAAGAGCGAACAGTGTCCATAAAATAGACACTCCGCCGGATCGTAGGTTTTCTACGTAGTGCTTCAAAAACGAATTGACCTCAAGCGTGGTGTAAAGGAACAGCATTCCAACTCCAGCAATTCCCATAACAATTCCTGCGTCGCGAGCGATGTCCTGGTGCGATGTTGCCGCCTGCTTCATAAGCAAGCGAGTAGCGAACACGAAGAACACAATGATTGCGCCAAAATCCAGCAGTCGGAATCCAGCGTCGTAAAACTCATACGGACCATCGTAAAAGAAAGTGCTGGTCGCTGACCAGGCCTGTAAGTCGAACGCAACCAGCTTCAGCAGGACCGCTCCGACAAAAACGCAAAGAAATCCGAGAACGATTCGATTCGCTGTTCTGGAAAAGTCAAGAGTCAGGAATAGACAGGCGGACAGCCACAGGAGCGTCAAAACAGGAAGACGGAGCGGAGGAAACAGAACTCCAAGTGTCCGATTGAGTTCCAGATGCATGTACAGAAACAACATTCCAAACACGACAAATAACGCCGACCTGCCAGCAGCGCGCCCCTCAATCCATCCGCTGATATCAGCCGCTTTGTCAACAGCCAGCGTGACCGTGTGACCAGGTATTGTCAGCATCCGGTAACCCAGCGCGAGAGATGTGATCGGGACGCCGAACATCACCAAGCGTTCAACCAATTGTTTAATGTAGTCCAATACCGGCATGTCTGCGAGACTCTCACGACCATATTGCGATGGCAAGTCCAGGATCATAAACCGACCAAGAACGATTACGTACAGCCCATACGCGACGTGTCGAAGAAACTCACTGTTGAGCTTGCCGGAAACCCACAGCATTACGAGAGCCTGTACCGCCCAACTGACGGTGATCCATTCACGGGACAGCAGCAACGGTACGGTGATCGCCAGAAAGAACGCCGCCAGCGCAGTAAAGCTGAGCATGAGTTCGCGGTCCAGAACTGTTCGAACCAGGCAATACCAGACGTGGACGATATAGAACGTTGCAAGGCCAAGCGTGACGGCGGCAACCCATTTTTCTCCGTATGACTTCTCGATCAACCAAAAGCTCAGACAGAAAAAAACAGCCGCATTCAAGAACAGTACAAGCACGTCCAGAAGATTCGATTTCGTACGGTTGAACAGGTTGAATACAAAAACCATCGTCGAGAACAAGACAAAGAATGCAATCAGGAACGGCATCGCTTGCCAAAAATGAACATCCGATCGATAGTCCTTCAGAGATGCGCCGACAAGAAAGAAATTTCCCACGAAACTCAGGTAATTCAGCAGCGGCCAGCGCTTCCATGCACAAATTCCCAGCACTCCGATACCCAGCACCAGCATGTATCCATACAGTCCCGGGAAATTGACCTGCCCGGTCGACAGCATCACAGGAGTTCCATACCCGCCAACCACGCCAAGGACGGCAGTCAGAATGGAGTGAAAGCGAACTGCGATAAATCCTGAGAGTACTGTCACAGCGATCATTGCCGCGAAAGCCACCGGCATCGTGATCAGGTGATAGAAATTAGCAGCCGCAAAGTCGCTAAAATACAATGTTGCAATGCCGCCTCCCATCAGGCCCTGGCCCATGACATGAAATTTTCCGCCCAGAATTCTGGTGCCAGCGATCAGCATCACAAGACCTGCGATAATCGACAAAGCAACTCTGGCTGTGGGTGAAAGCAGACCATGTTCGATGGAGTACTTGAGAAAGAAGCCGATCCCGATAACGAGCAGTACGATCCCCAGTCGCAAAAGCCATTGGCTGGCAATTGCAAATTCAACAGAGACGCCTTTCGGGATATTTTCTTCGCCGACGATAATCCAATTCCAGATTCGATGCAGAACTTCCTTCGCGGCAGTTTCAAATCGATTCGGTACGCGGGGAATTTCTTTTGGTGGCGAATACGCTGCGTAGCCTGGTTTCGCACTGTGGCCCGCAAAATTTTTGAGTTCGGCAGGAACGGGAACGGGCGGAATTTCAGAAACAGGACGTACTCGCTCGGCTTGAGTGGCAGGTACGACCTGGTCGATGCTGCCCGTCAGGAAAACATCATCCGTCTTGATCGGTACGAACACCTGGTCTGTGGCAGATTTTGCCGCAGCACGCGGCACGGACGTTGCGGATGACGGTTCCACTCCCACCGAAGAAACATCTGCGTCCTTTGGCAAAACCGTATCGGCACTTAAAAATTTCCCCAAAGCCTTCCGTTGCTCGTTGAGGACGTCATGCACAGAGAGCAACTGATTCGTTAGCCTGGCCGATGTCTCATCCAGAGTCCGCCGTACCTTGCGGATCTGAAAATGCAGCGGTACCACCAGGATCAGCAGCATCGGCAGCAACAAGAGTAGTAGAAAGACTGCCAGCACTTCAAACATCGTAAACGCCCCTGATGTGCTGATCCGTACGTGCGGACCAGGATGGCGAATGCATCACACAGTAGCATTGGAACCAAACTCCATCCTCATTGCCATCATTGTTTCGTGCCAATCCCGCAATAGGCTGACAACAAGTTGCGTGTGTTCGGCTGAAAAATGAAGCGGCGCTTGATCCAGCCTCACTCAAAGCTTTTTGTCGCAGATGTTTTTGTCGGTAAGGATCACCGCACGTGGGCGTGGTTTTCTGGGTGGCGGCATTGTATTCTTCAGCCACGCTGTTGCTTGTGGGCTCATTACGCGGAGCTTGATGGCTACTTTGCTTAATTCGCTGAAAGAATCATCAGAGCACTCAGGTCCTGCCGCTTGCCTGATTTAGAACGAATTTGAATCCATGCCCGAGCCGCCTTCATCGAAACGTCGAACGCGGGCGACGCAGAC
>JAYVNW010000113.1:0-3698 GCA_043758225.1 Candidatus Kuenenia sp.
GGAATACGATGTGTACAAACACACATCGACCTTGTCTACCAAAGTCGCCTGTAATATTTACACTGCGCAAGTTGTCATATTGTGGCGTTTCTTCCAAAACACGCAGGCCCCGCAAATAAACTCAGAGTTTCTGCTGCGGACTCCTGTGTTTTTTGGGGGAGAGGCAGATTCTGATCGCGTGAACAGTCGCAACATTTTAGATGCGATTCGGCTGTTTCGTGAACAGTCGCCCGACTTTGTCGGCCTTGACATGATGATGCCGGGCCACAGTGGATGCGAAGTTTGTTGGGCGACTCGAGCGATCGCGGCCGATGTTCCCATCATCTTCTTCAGTGCGAAGGCGGAATTTGACATTCTGGTTAGCTTCGAAATAGGCACCGACGATTTTATCGTCAAACCATTCAGCGTCCGGGGAGACGAAGTGATTGAACTCGGTCCTCGTAAAGTTTGCAAACGGCAACTGCTGCACGAAAACTCCGGCCGCGCGATGGACCGAAACGTCGACTTTCGACACGGCTAAGGAGAAGACGATGTGTTACGAACTCATCGCACCGCGTTGGGTCACTGTAGATCCATCGCGACGTTTGGTGGAGCCGCAGCCGTCGTCGATGACCCGTGAAGTAATGGATGAGCCTTCGTTGATGCTCAAGATCATGTTCTTGCTTTTGGGTGGCAGAGGAAGCTCAAGATGAATTTCCTGCACGGATCGAATTGAATGAGCGGAATGGACGTAACGGCGCATTGACTGCACAATCCATTTTGAAACCGCGTCGCGGGTGGTATGCACTGCCGTCTGTCGATCTGGCATGGCCAACAATGCGAAAAATCGCATACATCCGGATACCACGAACAACGCTAGATAAGCATCCATGCCGCGTCCGAGTGCATTTAATATCACGCCGCCAATCACAGTTCCCAAGACCATTGCAGCTGAATTGCCGAGGTTATACAGCGTCAGCACCGCGACGCGGCGTTCACCAGGAATCTGTCGGAAGAACTGCAGCAGCATCGCCAGTTCGTAACAACCCCAGACAAGGCCACTCACGATTTGAATACCCGCCAGCCACAAGATGTTCTGCGAAAAGAACCACATCGCACTGACAGGAACAATCCCGATACTTCCAACCCACAACAGTCGATCTGGACCAAAGCGATTTGCAAACCGACCCGCCCATGGAAGCGAAATCATCTTACCGATAAAGCCCAGTGACAACAGCCCCATGTATTCCATCCATGACAGCTTCAAAATGCGAAGCATATAAGGATTGAAGTACGGGCCTGACACGTGCACGGCGGTTTGCACGGCCATCAAGAACAGCACAAGGCGTCCAGCGGATCCCGGTTGTCTGATTGTCTGAATGACCGCCGCAAATCGTTCTTTCGCCGATACGATTCGGGGCGCATCTTCTTCTTCGGCCAGGATGTCGTTCTGTTCGGTCGCTGTGTCACGCGGGAAGTAACTCACTCCGCCAGTTGTCGCATGCTCCGTCTGTCGTGCCAACATTCCAGCTGACACAAACCGACCAATTGCACCGATTCCGAACAGCACCGCAAACACCGCCACAGTCATCTCATGAGCGACAGACCAACGCAGAAACAATCCGCCGGAGATTAACCCCAACAGCACGCCGACATGACACATTCGACTGCGTCGTGCGAAGAAGCCGCTGCGGATTTTTTGCGGAACCAGATACTCAACCCACGTATTCCATGCCGGCCCGGTGGAAAGTCCAGCTGCCCAATACAGCGTGGCGGGAACAAAAACGGCCCACGCCGGAACGTGCGGCATCAAGGCCATAAACATCAGAATCAGCATACTACTGGCCTGAATCGAAGCCGTCGTCACAACGAAGCGACGGTATGATTTCAAGCGTTGTAACGCCATCGGTGCCAGAAGCTGCAGGATGCTTCCCAGCAGCACGGGCACCGTCGCGATCAGTGCGGCGTTGAGTTCTCCCAGACCGCGTGCAAGCACAAACGCAGGCACGTAGGTTTCCGCAATGCCGACCATGACACTGAACGAAAAACCGTCCGCGTTCATGGCCTTGAGATTACGTCGGAGCGTTTTTCGGCGAGGAACAGTTTGCGCCAGCATGATCATCGGTGCACGACGCTCCGGTTTTCCGGAGCTGCCATAATTCAACGCGAAAACACGCGTCCTGTGTGTGGTTGACTTCTTGCTGTATTGCGACCATTCGCCTGCGGAAGCCTACCGATCGCATTCGTATCCGAAAACCAGAATACGAGCAACGACTTTCCGACGACTTTCCGGGCTGCCACGACATCCGGAAGTGGTTTTCCACACTTCGGCAATTTGTGATTGCCGGTGAACCTGCCCTGGAAGCAGAAACTGCAGATTCACAAGGCAGACTTTCCTGCCTGCCGTGTGGCCAAGCGTTGCGGCTGAGGTTAAGATTGCGCTGGGATTCGCTTCTAACTTCAGCCTGTCATCGTCAGAAGACAGATGATGCGAGCAACAAGGTTGGCCGGCATAGACAAGCTGGAAGCTTATCCTGCGTTCGTTAGACACTCTTGCAGGACTACTCTCATTCGCAGCGCCATACCAGATGTCTTTCGCAACGCGTCCATTCACTCCACTGTCCGCACCGACGTGGAACGAGTGCCATTTCGCGATGCGTTGAAGTATGGAAGCCTGCCGCTGGTCAGTCGCTATCTGCTGTCACCGCTGGCGGGATTTACGACACTGCCGTTTCGCCGAATTGTGCGGCGCATCGGCGGTGTCGGATTGGCGACTACGGATCTCGTCAATTCGCGTGCTCTGCTGAGTCGCAATGAACGCACGATGCAGATGGTGGAAACGCATCCGGAAGATCGTCCGTTTGCCGTTCAGATTTTCGGCAGCGAGCCCGACGTGATGGCCGACGCTGCAAAAATGCTGTTCGAGCACGGAGTTGATACGATCGACATCAACATGGGATGCCCGGTGCATCGCATCGCGGGAGCCGGCGCGGGAGCCGGCATGATGTGCAACATCGACGGCACTCTCAAGCTGGTTCAGGCGGTCGTCGAAGCCGTGCCGATTCCGATCAGTGTCAAGATGCGACTCGGCTGGGACAGCGAAAACCTGACAGCCCCGTTTTTCGCGCGGCAGTTTGAACAGGTTGGTGTCGCGGCGGTTGCCATTCATGGTCGCACGCGCGAGCAGGGATTTGGCGGAACAGTTTCTCTGCCTGGAATTCGTGCCGTTGTCGAGGCCGTCGAAAAAATCCCGATCATCGGTAACGGCGATATTCGCAACGTGGCTGATGCTGCAAGGATGTTGAAAGAAACAGGCTGCCACGGGATTTCGATCGGTCGTGCGGCGCTGGCCAACCCATGGATCTTTCGGCAACTTGTTGAATGGGAACAGACAGGAAGTTTCTCTCCAGCAGGCACTTTCGACGAACGACTGCAACTCATGCTGCAGCAGTTCACGTGTCTGGAAGAACGTCACGGCAGTGAACGTGCTATTATCCTGTTTCGCAAGATGGCTCACTGGTATTTGAAAGGCATGCGAATTCGCAAACAGCAGCGCGGCGATTTTCAAAAGGTCCGCACGAAGTCAGAAATGGAAGTGGCGATCGCGGCGATTCAACACGCTGGCCCTGTCGATGGCAACCGCACGGGTGTGCTGACGGATGTGCAAATTCCCGTTCCAGGCGGACCTGTTGATAAGTGGTGACGTTGTATTTGTGGGG
>JAYVNW010000114.1:0-6480 GCA_043758225.1 Candidatus Kuenenia sp.
TCCACTCTTTGTCGCAGCGGAATCCCAACCGCACGACTTCAGAATACTCTGCAGCGTACTCATCCCGACGTCTGTCTCACAGACTGCCAGCACCTGAAGAATCTTGTGCCTCAGAGGCGTGAGATCTGGATGCCCCATTATGCTGTTGTCGCTCATGTTTTCGTTCACTTCTTCTTCGTACGTTTTGCAGACGTTGCTTTTACCAGCACAGGGACGGCATTCTTACAACGACAAAGCCGTGTGTGTATCGAATTCACCCGCTCCGCAAAACTTGATGAGATTTAGGAGTCATTCCTGCTATCGATGGCGATTTCCCTTCGAACAATCTTTGTTGCTTTCGACTGGTTCGATAGGATCGAAACGCCGACAGATCGAAACGCCGATTGTCCGTCAGCATGGACTCAGTTAGACTAGCGTGAAGTTCAGAAAACCCTACTTGCATGCATGACCAACAATGATCTCAAAACCCGCAATTGAGATGTTCGATTCGTTCAAAGCCGCTGATGATGCGACGCGCCGGGAGTACTGGCTAATGACGATGGAACAGCGGCTCACAATTCTTGAACAACTCCGCATGCAGGCCTATGCTGATGGTCAAACTGCCCCCCGACTTCAAAGAGTTCTTGAGTCTGTTGCATATTCACCGCGTTAACTACCTGATGGTGGGCGGATATGCCGTGGCGGCACATGGATATCCACGATTTACAGGTGATATGGATATCTGGATTCAGACGAAGGCTGAAAATGCAGAGAATGTTCTGAAGGTGTGCCGCGAGTTCGGATTCGATGTGCCGAATCTTCGAGTTGAACTATTTACCGATCCAAAGCAAATGACTCGTATGGGACATCCTCCGCTTCGCATTGAGATCCTGAACTCCGTCTCTGGACTTTCATTCGAGCATGCCTTTCAGAATCGTATTCAGGACATTTGGGATGGAGTCCCCATTTCCCTGATTTCACTGCCTGATCTGCGCGCCAACAAGCTGGCCAGTGGTCGAATGAAGGATCTCGCTGATCTGGAAAACCTGCCGGAGGTCAATTAGACGAGCGACAGAATGAAAAGTATCCTTTAAGCCAGAGAGGGCAGCCGATTCAAAAGTAAGAAATCGGCGAGCGCTCTGTCAAGGCTCAGAAAAGCTCAGAAAAGGGGTCAGGAACCAATAGCCAAATGGCCCGAAGGGTGCTCCGCACTATTGGTTCCTGACCCCTTTTATGAGCCATGTTTCTTTCATTCCTTTGGACTGTCGGGAAGACTGTTGAATGCGATTTGTGAATCACCGTTGGGGAGTAAGACCACCACGAGAGTGCCGCAGTACCGGCCAATCGGACCGATCTCGCCCTTGGCAAGGATTCGTCCTGCACCGTCTTTCAGAATGATGTCTCCGTCGAACCAGGCTCGCTCGATGTTGATGATATTCACACGCCTATCCGGCGATGCCCCACCGCCTCCAAATTGGTCCAGACGCTGTTCCCACGAGATTTCTCCATTCAAAACCAACGTGCATGGGGGTTCGAAACTCTGGTTTGACCGATCAACGATCAGCAAGTGATTCAAGTCGGGGGGATTGAAGGCGCCTTTAAGCCAGCTGAAGCCCAAGAATCCGATCAGCAGAACCAGGAGAACCCCCGACACCATCACGTGATTGAAAAGCACACGACGAACAGAGAAAAGATAGGTGTTTCTCATCAACAAGTGCTCCAAAAACGGCAACCGCTCTGGACGTGCATCGTCCTCGATTGCAAAAGCCCGGCATCTTTGAGATGCCGGGCTTTTATTCAACTGGGGTCAATCGGCTATTCGCTGTCTATCACCTCCAGCTTGAACTCATCACTGTTGCCTACCAGTTCAGGTGCGTACATGCCTTCGATCGTGGCGGGAAGGGCAGAGACATTGCCAGGGGTTTCGGCTCGGAGGCGGTAGTTGATGCTGTGCTGGCCGCGGGCGAGGTTGGTGAGGAAGAAACTAACTCGATCGTCGCGGAGTTCGCGATAGGCGGTCAGTCCTTCGAACACAAAGCCGCTGCGCTGGTCGTCGGGTTCGAAGCCGCTGGGTTTGTAGTCTTCGAGTATCAGGTATTCGTAATCGTTCTTGCTGTCGATGATCATTTCCACTTCGATCAGATCGCCGCTGGTGACGGAACGCAGATCTGCCAGAGGAATGCGTTTGTACTTCGCGACGTGTTGGGAGACTACCTGGCCTCGATCACCCTGGACGCTGACTTGCTTGTCGTCACGATCCAGACGGTAGAACTTGCGAGCCACCTTAACTTCCAGTCCGGCCGCCGTGATGCTGTCTTCCTTCGTGAAGTTCGTCAGGTAGGCACTGAAGTAAACGGGGCCTTTGCCGGTGCGGCGGACTTCGATCTTGTGATCGCCGGATGTCACTGCATCGCCCTGAAGCAGCAGAACGTTGTCGAAACTGAAGAGATTTTCGCCGTTGATCCTGACGGTCTTTTGCAGCTCGCCGTCGATCAGGATTTCAACCGTCATGTCGGGCTGATCTTCGCCGGTCGCTTTGATGTAGTCGGCCATGGATTCGACAACCATCGCGGTATCGCGAGTACTATTCCAGTATGTGCCGTGCTTACGATTGTTCAGCAGATACTTGACTAAGCGTGACGCGATCTCGTCATTCGGTCGAACGGCTACGAGCAGCTTTAGATAGACGGCCATCGCTTCATTGTCACTGCCGTACCAGTACCACCAACTGGCTTCAGGAAGTCGCAGCCAGGCGGTTTGATTTTCGTCGTCCTGTTCCAAAAACTGTTCGATGTTTTTGATGACCATGTCACGGCGTTCGGCATCGTGCTGATTGTACAGCACGAGTCCCGTCAGTGACAAGCCATAGACCGTCAGATGGCCTCGATCACGATACAGATAATCAGTCATCGCAGTATCATTGGCGTCGTGTTCAGAGAGAACCATCGCGACGTAGGCGTCGAGATTATCAGCCTCCATTTTGTAGTCGGCCTTGCCATCGTACTTCGGATTTTCGCGATGCTTGTCGCCTTCGCGCAGCTTCGTCAGTTCACTGGCCTGATACGCTTTGAGCCATTCAACGCCACGTTGAATCATGTCGGGAACAATTGGCACGTCGTTCTGTTGTGCGACAGTCAGACCATGGACCACCTGAGCTGTCAAATGCGGCGATGTGTGTTCGCCATAACCGGAGAACCAGCCCCAACCTCCATCGTTGAGCTGCATTTCGGTGAGAGCCTTCACACCCTCCGCCATGATGCGATTCATTTCGACGTCATCGAAGACCGGATTGAAATCCTTCGATTTGCCTCGCATCAGCTTAGCATCTTCGTCGATGTGCTCCTGAATCCACTTCGCCAGAGTCCCGCTGCCTCGACCGAAGCCTGCGGGCAGTTCACGAATATCTCGGGTCTGTTTCTGCGGCTGTTCGCCCCAGTGCTTTGGATAAACGCCGCGATAGGTTTGCTGAGCATCCAGGTTGGTTCGCTGCTTCTTCACATCGGCCAGATTCACGCCCATCTTTTGCAGTGTGCGTTGAGTCAACACAGCGGGTAGAAAACGATTGAGCGTCTGTTCGGTGCAGCCATACGGATACTGCAACAGGTACGGCAGGGAATCGACCATCGCTCCGGCAAGGCTCGGGCTGTAGCGAATCTCCAGACGTGACTGAGCGGGAATGCGCTCTTCGGGAACGCGAACTTCGACCAGAGCCTTCTCGCCATTCGGAGGGATGACGCCAGTAAAGCTTTCCGTCTTCAGCATGCCGTGAACCTGCACGGGCACTTTGATCTCGACGGCATCGGATTCTTCGTCGGTGAGAGCCTTCATACGAATGGTCGTCAGGCCGGAGGCGACCACATCGACCGTCCAGTTGACTTGAGCTTCGCCGCCAGCAGGAATGACGACGGTTTGCTCGTTGGCGAGCGGTTGGGCGTCAGCCCTCCGAGAAACATTCTGCAGCGACTCTTGCTCGGTGGGCTGCCGCCCAGCCGCTCGCCGATCAGTGTTGACCAGCCTCAATTGTCCGCCTTCGTTTTCGATCACGACTTTGACGGACTTTTCAGACTTCAGATAATTGTGCACCACAGCCGACAGCACGATCTGATCGCGCTCGGTGAAGAAACGAGGCGTCTGCGGCCGGATGATCAGATCTTTGCTGCTGATGATTTCCGATGTGCCCGAGCCGACTCGAGTGCCATCGCCCATTGTCCAGGCTTTGATCTTCCATGTTGTGAGATTGTCGGGGACTGTAAATTTCGCTTCGACAATGCCGCTTTCATCAGCGATGGAAGATGCAACCCAGTAGGCCGTGTCGGCGAAGTTGGACCGCAATGTTGGAGTCGCATTGGCTTCGGGAGGGGGGTCAACGGCAAATACGTCACCCTCAGCAGCACCTTTGGCCATCATTCCCAGAGTAATCGGCGAAGCGGCATCCATCTCCATGGCAGCGGCAGGCGCAGCCATGCTTTCCATCATCATGCCTCGGGCCATCATTCGTCCGCCGCCGAAACCGCCACCACCCATGCCGCCCATCATTCCGTAGCCACCACCGCCCATCGACGGATCATTCCCGAACAGGAGCTGCATCGTGATTTCGTTATCCCGGTACACGGGTCCGGAACCGCGTTGCAGCGTCGAGAAAATGCTCGAATGATGCTGACGGCGCACGTTCCAGAAGAAGCTGCGAATTTCCGGGATACTGCTCGCTGCGATGTACTCCAGACTTGCGTCGTACACCGACATTACTGTGTTGCCAACGAAGGGCTTGCCTTCCAGATCGGTCAGCTTTAGCTTCACGGTGGCTTCTTCACCCGGTTGGTAACGACTCGCGGAAGGCAGCACTTCGACGTTTGCAATTCGCTGTTCAGGAGGAACAACGATCTCCCGCATTTCGCTGTGGATCTTACCGTCGGCAATCGTCACCGCTTCGACAAAGATGTTCGGCATGTCTGTGCGTTCGATTGAGATCTCATGCACTGAGCTCTTGCCCTTCATGCGGAGCACGATGGGCTTTGAACACAACCCGTTCATCGGACGCACGAACAGCAGCACTGTGCTGTCCGCCTTGTTCGTGTTGATCTGCAGTTGGACTTTTTCGCCCGGCTGGTACTCCTGCTTTTCTGTGATCAGTTCCAGGTCGTTGAAGCGATACCCGCCGCTGTTGTCTGCGGGGCCTCGCACGAACAGCACGTAGCCGCCTTCCATTTCGTGGCCTTCACGATCCGCGATTTTTACGCTGATGCGGAACTGGCCGGCATCAGGCACGGTCATCTTCAGAGTTCCAGAGCCGTTTTCTCTCGTCGTGACATCCCATGACTGCACTTCCTGCTCAACGGGCTTGTCACCTTTATACTTGACCGAGAACAACGTCAGCTTGCCGCTGCCTTTGACAGGCTTGTCATCCGGTGTGCGAGCCTGAAAGCCGACGTTGACGGTGTCGCCTGTTTGATAGTGGCCTCGATCAGTCCACGTAAACACCTTAAACGGATCGCGAGCGACCAGCACGCTGCCGTTGCCAATGATCGTGCGGCGAGACTTATCAACAACCTCCGCCGTGATGTTGTACTGATGATCGCTGTCACTGTGGACAGCCAGAGCCGCTGCCGTATCGATCTCGACAGGGAACGTGCCATCGTCGCCAATCTCCGCGTCGCCTTCGACGACAACTTCCGGTGGCTCAGGACTCCAGTTCCACCACGGACGAATCGGTGCCATGCAACCCCAGTGACTGAAGCCCGGGTACCAACTGTACTCTGGAGCGAACCACCAATAGCCCGGTGAATACAGCCAGTCCCAGCGCGCGACCGGATACCAGCGGCTGTCTTTCTTGACACGTTCCACCTTATAATGAATCTTCGCTTCCGTCACCGGCGCTCCGAAGTAGTATTTAGCGACGATCTTTGGCTGAAACTTTTCGCCAAGCTTCACCGGCTTTTCCGGAGCATCGATTTTCACTTCGTATTCCGGCTTGCGATATTCTTCGACAACGAACGAACCGCCCCCGATCATGTGTCGTTCTTTCGCCTGCACGACTTTCGCGGCACCGTTCACTTCCACGGTTCGTGACACCAGCACTTCTTCGGCAATGCCGACCTGGTAGCTGCCGAGGGTCGCATCAACCGGCAGAGTCCATTCGCCATCAACCCCGGCCCAGCGATCGCTCTTCGCTTCAACTTCGTAGACCACATCACCCTTTGGATTGCGTATCTGCACCCAGCAGTTCTGGTCCGCGTAGCTGTTGTCGTCTGCATCGAAGCGAGGCTTGCGAGTCCACAGGCGAAACTTAACCGCATGACCCGGACGGTAAACAGGTCGATCCGTAATCGAATAAACCTTCAGCGGGCTGTAATCCAGCGGCTGCAGCTTTTCAGGATTCCACACGCCCATGAAGCCGTCATAGGCCAGACGTCCATCTTTTGTACGAGCAATCACGATCCACTGATGTTGCGGGATCAGATCTTTTGGATCAGGCGTGCTTAAACCATCCGCATCGGTTCGACC
>JAYVNW010000115.1:0-3028 GCA_043758225.1 Candidatus Kuenenia sp.
TCGAGAATGCTCTGAACATGGTCGATGCCGCTGCCAAATGAACCCTGAAATTCAATAGCCAATTGCCTGTTGCTGTCGCTCAATGCGAATTCATCAGGACTTCAAGGTCGATCACTTCTTTGGATGGATGGTTCGTCGCAATCCTGATGTGGCCAGGCTTGGTCGCTGTCTTCTGCGTGTGCGGCCTGCCTGGCGGCAATGTGATATGTACCGCGTAGCGATGGACTGTTGAAGCTGATTTTCCGAGTTCTTCAATTTCCGCTTTTAAAAACGAAGGGTTGGCTTCAACATTCGTAATCTGAAAAGGTTCAGTCATACCCTTTTCATCAACGATCAGGAGCAACTTAACATCGCGCCCAACCGAGGCTTCAAACTGCCCCAATTGCAGAAGCGACTTGTCCGGAACGAATATTGCACCGTCAAGAGGCTGCAGTACAAAATTGCCGTACTTCCTTGCTGTAAGCTGTGCAACAATTGCGGGCATGCCTTCAATCCCTTTGATTTTGATGTTGATCTCTTCGTCGAGTTTTCCGGGAGGTACATCAGCGGCAAGTACGACATCGAGTTGGAATCCGCTGACGTAGTGATCTCTCGCCTTGTCTTCAACGGTCATCGGATGGGCGGTGACGGTGACGTATTTGGAGGCACACTCAATGGATTCGACTTCGAATTGTTCATACAGTTTAGAGGCAATCCCTGCTTTTAATGAACCTGACTTATCCAGACTGACATTGCCCATGCTCCAGAGTTGTGGCAACAGTTCAACGGGCATCTCGATCGCGCCTCTCACGGTGAACATGACTTCAGAATTCTTTGGGTCATTGGTGTAGAGCGGTCCGCCGTGACTGAATGCTCGGTCGGGGCTGGCCCCGCCATGCCAGTTGATAATAAGTTTTGTCTCTTCGCCGGGTTTCAGAACATCTTTTTCAACTGAAAACGTCGTACATTTGCAGGTCGCCTTGCCGGTCGTCATAACCAGATCAGCGTCACCTTCATTCCGAATTGCGAATGTGTGCGAATTTTTGGCCTTCACTGCCATACTTCCAAAGGGGAAATTTGTTTCGTCAAACGCCAGCTTTGGCCATGGCCCACTTTCAGAGACCGCAGGTCGATCCACTTCTATCGTTGCACCAGCGCCTTTCAGATTCTGAGTCGGAAATCTCTCCGGCACCTTCAGTCCGTCTGTTGAACGATGAATATCTTTTGGTGTATGGCTTCCGAGTACAACAACGCCGCCAATCACAGCAGCGCCGAGTGCCAGCATTAATCCAACGATCAGCAGTGGTTTATTCATGTTACTTGTCCGCAATTCGTTTTGTTTTAGCCATCTGTTCTTCAGTTAGAAAACGATCAGCATGTCTCCATGCACGATTCACTGTCTCCATTTGCAACACTCGAGCGGCCGCCGCTTTTGCTGCAGCGACGTGCTCCGCACCGGCAGAATCAAGTCGCTCTGCAAGCCGATACAACGCTTCAACGGAAGAAGGATACAGCTCCGCGGCCGTTTGAAGATCCTGAATTGCCTGTTTTCGTAGCTCCTGATCATTGTACAAAAGACTGGCATTCCAGCGAACTTCGGCCCTGGAACGGTAGCTGAAACTGTTACGGCGATCCGCTTGAATCAGATCTTCGCAAGCTTGCAGAGCGTCGTCCGCCAGCTTTTGAATTTCTTCTTCGTCAGTATTTCTAAGACAGGATTTTGTTCCTATTATTGCATTTTCCGCTGCGCGGAGGGTGACAGCCTCCAAAAGACGATACGACAAAACCTCAGCAATTCGTTGGCGCGGAGTTGGGCTTTGGGGATCTGAATTCCGAGCCTGCAGAAACTGGTCCATGGCTCTGGCCGGAAATTGAGCGTTATTGAGCATGGAATTTCCGCGCTGGATAAAGTTTTCGGCGGCTGTGACGGGAAACAGGCCTGTTTTCGCCACCAGGATAAATAATGCTAGACCGACGGCAGCACTCATCAAACAGCGGTATTTGGAAAAAAATCCCACACCTGGCGAAGTGCCGCTGATCGGCAAAAAGCCGATGCTGGCTGACAGAACCAGCAACAGGGTGATCATCACTGCAGGCATTTCAAATCCACCCGCTGCCAGCAGATTCACCATCATGGCCGTCGCGGCGGCGATGCATGTGGTCGCATCGACCGGCCGGAAACTCGCTTTGCCACGGGAGATCATCAGCGAGACTCCCGCCAGCAACAGCATACGGACAGGTTGGGATGTCCATTCATCAGATCCGTTGAACCATGTCCATGCGAAATGCAGCAGAAATCCTCCCAGAATTCCCCAGACAGCGATTCTCAATGGACGACGTTGTGCGGTCGTTAATTTCTGTCCTGTCGCCGCTTCTGTCACTCTTAAAAGTGGCGGACGCTTCATGAGTCGCCAGCCAGTGCTGCCGATGATCAGCAGCAGGCCGGACAGCCCGATCAGGCCGCTCGACGACCATGCATCCAGCACGAAATTGTGCGGGTCGCGAATTTCTTCGCTGGTCTCATCTGCTTTATATTGCAAATACGCCTGACGGAAATTTCCCGGCCCTGCCCCTGAAAAAGGCTGATGCTGCAACATCCGGAGCGTGCCGGTCCAGTAAAGTAATCTGAATTGCAGTGAACGTGGAGATTCCAGAATGACTTCCTTGTCCAGACCTCCAACAGCGACTCCGATACCGACCGCAGTCGCAGCGATCAGGCTGCCAGCGACAAGCCATCGAAACAGATTCTGAATTGCTGATAGGTGAATTCGCCGAATTGAAAGAATACCAAATCCAACCAGGCAACCCAGCCACGCCGATCGACTCTTCGTCAAAATCACGCAATACGCGAGGAGGCAGATCTGAAACAGCAGCAAAGCTTGATTCAGTCGAGAACCTTTAAACCGTCTGGCTTCCTGCGGATCACCAACAGTCGATGACGCCTGCCCGATCAAAAGCACCAGCCCGGTTGCCAAAATTCCAGCCAGCGTATTCGCAAGCGAAAAGGTGGCAAACGGTTCTGAACTGCTGAGAAGTCGGTTCTCCCACG
>JAYVNW010000116.1:0-4061 GCA_043758225.1 Candidatus Kuenenia sp.
TCAAGCGGAAGACGGCTGGGTCACCTGGACACTGGTTCTGCAGGACGAAACAACGGGCACTGTGCAATTGGGCGTGGATTGGGATGTAAAGTTGGCAAAGGAAGCCGCTCCTCCTGTGACTCCGGGCGCAGATGCCGGAACACCTGAAGCCGCATTGGCTGCGGAATCAGCAACGAGTGCAGCCCCGGAACAAAAACTCATCGTGCAACCACCGCGCGTGCTGGTACCATTTACCGACGATCAGGCGACGCGTCGCCGAGTTGTGTTGACGCAGACACGTGGCGAAATTCGATTGCTGCGGCATGAATCACTGTCGATTACGGCCGATTCGCAGGGCGACACGACGGAAGCCATCGATGTTCGCGAACTTGAACTGATGGAACCGGACGGATATCTGGCGTATCGCTATTTTGCTCAGCCGGCTTCGGCGACGATTCGAATTCGTAAGCACGAAATTCACGAAGTCGCGGCAACGGTTGTATCTCGGGCGGCGATTGAAGTTGTCACTGAACGTCAGTCACTGGCGTCCTGGCGATGTCGATTCCGCATCACGACCAGTGAACGTCAACGTTTGCGCATCGATCTGCCGGCAGGCTGCGATCTGCAAGCTCCGCTGCTGAACAATCAGCGGACGACGATCGAAAAGGCAACAGATGTCACGGCGGTGGAACAGTGGGAAGCGTATTACGTCAATATCAGCCGCGACTCAACTTCCGATCAGGAGTTTCTGCTGACAGTGCAGTTCCGCTGCCCAATCGTGGATGAAGGTACGCGGCCGTATTCCGGGCGTGGCGGTTTACAGGTTTTGCATTTGCCGGTTGTCGGCGAAAGTGGTGGTTCAACTGTCGTGCAGCAAATAAAAGTCGTGCTGTGGGCACCAGAGGAAATTGCGTTCCTCGGTGATCCGGATTTGTGGACTCAGGAAGGCGCGATGCCGCCGTCGGTGATGAATCCATTGAATTCTCCATCTGCGTCTGTTGCAGCTTCCGCTGTGAACGACTGGATCGATCCGCAGCATGTGGCGTCAGGAGACTTTCCGACTCAAGGCAGTGCGTCCGTTTACCGCGCTGTTGGTCGTCAGCAGGAAGTGATCGTTACGTGGTGGAGCCGTGCGTTCCTGTTCTGGATGATCAGCGGCACGCTGGTCTTGATCGGTTTAATTCTGCGTCGCACGTCGTGGGAGAATCGCATCACGCTGGTGCTGCTGGCAATGTTCGCCGTGGCGATGTTTTCATTAAGTGGTGATAACTCAACCTCGCAATACGTCGCGATGGCTTGGCCGGGAATCCTGGTGGTTGGTGGAATCTGGCTGACCGGTTTGTTAATCGGACAAAAGAACGGCAATGGGAACCATGAAACGCCACCGTCGAAACCTTCTCAACCACCGAAGAGTTCACCACCGAAGAGTTCACCACCACCAGCAGTACCAACGGCACCGATGAATGCCAGCGGCGTTTCATTGCCACCGGGAACTGTTGTTCCGGCACCTGAGGTCACAAAGATGATGAATGACCTGATGGGAGGTGCGAAGTGAGCATACGATCCTTAATATCTGCCGCACAGGCCCGAAGGGCCGATACATCCACTGCCGGGGCCGTGAGGCCCCGGTTACAAACGAACCGCACTGCAAGGCCTGAAAGGCCGACACGCGCTCGCCGGGATTCCCTCAGAAATGTGTCGGCCCTCCGGGCCTTGGAGGACTTTCCAGCTTTGACCGGTGGCTTACGCCACCGGCAATGGATGTGTCAGCCCTCTGGGCCTCAAACGCATCTAAAACGCCAGCTGACGAAGCGGCTCGCCTACGTGGTTTCGCCGCTTCAACGGCGGAAATGGGAAATCGCTTCGATTCTGACCATTCTCTTCCACCTCCTTACCTTCCTCACATCAACGCGCGGACAAGAACAACGGCAGCCCAACGAACAGTTTGTCCCGGCCGATCAATTGGACGCAGTCTTCGATCGCGATCGTCGTGGCGTCATGATGAAGCGAGATGAGTTCAAGGCACTGATCGAGAAAGCTCGAGCCAACGCCGAAGTTGAACCAATCCCGATTCCAATCATCACTGAGCAAGCGAATATCACGGTCATACCAGATGATCAGCAAGCCATCGTACAACTGGAACTCAAAATCCGTCAGTACGCCGCTGGCTGGCAATTGCTGCGAATTCGAGCCGGAAACCTGCTGGTTGAAAAGATCGAAATCGGTGGCCAGCCTGCGCTCATCGGCCGTGATCCGGCCGATCCAACCGCAGTGTTTTTGGCCCATGACAAGGTTGGTGAGTTCACCGCGGACGTGACAATGTCCACGCAGCTGGCGACGCTTGGCAGTGATCGCATGGCGGCCTTTCAGTTGCCGGTGGTGCCAGCGGTGCAATTGAAAGTGAATTGTCCTGCTGGACGGCACTTGCTGGTGAACGACTTGAAACTCGAACGCCCTGCCGCTGAAGCTGAAGTCGCCGATTATCTTATTCCTGTTGGGAATGCGACTGATGTAAGATTGCGATGGGTCGTGCAGCAGAAGGAGACGGAAGCACAGACATTAGTTTTCGTCCGAACTGACGCACAGCTGCAGGTCCAGAAAGAAACTCTGCGCTGGGACAGCGATTCACTCATCAGTGTCTTTGGTGGCACGATTAATCGAGTCATCGCGCGAGTTCCGGCTCGTCTGGAGATTACGAGTGTCGAATCCACCGGGCTGGAAGCATGGACTCTGGACGATGATTCGGACAATGCGGGTTTCACACGAGTCACGATGACATATCGACAACCATTTACGAATGATCGACTTGTAAAGATTCGAGCTGTCGCCGCAGCCAACGGAACTGCTGCGTCCACTGCTGGAGGTGCGATGCAGAAGATTCCAACACTGCAGTTTGCGGAAGTCACGGCTCATACGGGTCGTCTTGTGGTGACTCATGAAGACGGTCTGCGACTCGTATCCGAAACTGGTGGCGGTGTTCGTCGCATGACGGCGGCGGAACTTGGTGTCTCTGCAGAAGCATCGGTGTTTGATTTCTGGATGCAGTCGTTTGAACTTCAGGTCGCCGCAAAACCACGTGACCGTGAGCTATTCGTCGAATCCAGCGCAGTGCTGACGATTGATGATACGACGACTTCGTTCGATGCGACGCTCACGGTTGAAACGTTGAACGCTCCGTTGTTTGAACTGCTGGTGATCGTGCCTGCTGACTGGCAGTTGACGAGCGTCGCCGCATCTGAGATTTCAAATCCGACATCTCAAATTCCGGTGACGTGGACGAATACGAATGAACCCAATCAAATTTTGATTCGGCCGGCTCAACCCATTTCGCCGGGGCAGTTGATGACACTCGTGCTGAAGCTGTCTCGCACGATTGCCGATCCAGACAACGAACAAAAGCTGCCGCTTCCAGTTGTGACCATCGCGGATACGACCACGGTCGGAGGATCATATATCGTACGATTTGCAGAAGATCTTACCGTCGCACCGCTGTCGCTAACGGGGTTAACTCCGATCGCCGGCAGCGGAACGGAGCAAGTTTTCCAGAATCTCGGCACAACGGTGTCGGGCGAGTTGTCGATTGTTCGAAAACCCGCCAGGTTGGCAAGCCGTTCGGTTCTGAAGACATGGGCCGACAGTCGGCAGCAGTCGCTGGATGCGGAGATTATTGCTGACGTACTGAACGGCACGATTCGGACTCTGACCATTCGACTCTCAGAATCGCTCGGTGCCGATGTGCGATTTGAAGTTCGCAGCGTTGGACCAGTGCCCGGCATTCAGCAGACTCGAGCGATTCGGTCGGTAACGATTATTGAACAATCCTCCGGTGAAGTCGTGGATAGTTTGCGGCCGTTTACTTTGAAACTGGACCATCGCTTCGCAGGTTCGCTGTCGCTGCATGCGTTTGTGCAGCAAGTGCGAACGAAGGAAATCTCGCCGATTGCCGCACCAATTGTGCAGGTGCAGGAGGCGGTTCGTCAACAGGGCGTGTTGGTGTTTGAGGCGTCGCCCGAGCAACAGCTAACGGTCGCGCCGGAAGTGCGTTCGATCCCTGGATTGTTCGTCGCCGACGCGGGATTGGT
>JAYVNW010000117.1:0-6679 GCA_043758225.1 Candidatus Kuenenia sp.
ACAGTTGGTACGCCAACCTGGATAGGCTTCGCATAAAAATTCATTGGGCCACTCGCAAGCGTAATACATCCGAACGCTGCTACCACAGCCGCCGCAAAAAAAGTAAACTGCCGGACCATTCGCCCCTGATTCGACTTATAAATGCCAAATCGAAACAACTCTGGCAGTACTGAGGCACTTCCGCCTTTACTCGACATCTGACACTCGTCAAAAAACTAGATCGATACGAAAACCCATAATGTCCACCGCTGACAGCCAACACCAAAGCACGGGCGGAGGGAGTCGAACCCCCAACCGCCGGATTTGGAATCCGGTGCTCTGCCAATTGAGCTACACCCGTTCAATCTGAAAACGACTAACCCTACTTCTTACGCGACTCTTTATGCAGAGTGTGCTTCCGAAGTTTGGGACAATACTTCATGAGCTCCAGCCGCTCAGTCCCTCGAGTTTCCTTGATAACACGGTAATTCCGCTGCCCAGTTTCCGTACACTCAAGCCATACATACTCACGCATGACAACAAACCTTCTCACCAGACACTAAAACAGCAAAAAACAAACTGCCTGCCGACAAAAACCGCCAGCAGGCAGCCAGTATTCATTAACCATCAATCACTATTTCAAGATCTTCGTTACAACGCCAGACCCAACGGTCTTTCCACCTTCTCGAATAGCGAAGCGACTCTGCTCCTCCATGGCGATCGGCTTCCCAAGTTCAACTTCGACTTTAACATTATCGCCAGGCATGCACATTTCGGCACCATCCAGCAATTTTGTTGAACCCGTCACGTCGGTCGTTCGGAAGTAAAACTGAGGACGATATCCCGTAAAGAACGGCGTATGACGACCCCCTTCTTCCTTACTCAGAACGTAAACTTCTGCCTCAAATGAAGTATGAGGCTTAATCGAGTTATTCGCCGCCAACACCTGACCACGTTGGATGTCTTCCTTCTTCAGGCCTCGCAGGAGCAAACCAACGTTGTCGCCAGCAATCCCCTGATCGAGAGTCTTCTGGAACATTTCAACGCCCGTCACGGTCGTTTCCTGGGTGTCGCGCAGCCCTATTACCTGGATTTTTTCACCCACTTTTACAACGCCAGCCTCAATTCGACCGGTCGCCACAGTTCCGCGACCTTCAATCGAGAACACGTCTTCCACAGCCATCATGAACGGCTTGTCGATCGCACGCTTCGGCTCAGGAATTGACTTATCCAGAGCTTCCATCAGATTCGTAATGCAAGCGCTGAATTTTTCGTCGGCAGGATTATCCAAAGCTCCGCGAGCATTACCCTTCACCAACAGAATGTCATCACCAGGAAACCCGTACTTGGTCAGCAACTCGCGAACTTCCATCTCCACCAGATCAAGCAATTCAACATCATCCACCAAGTCGCATTTATTCAGAAACACAACAAGGGCCGGAACACCTACCTGACGAGCCAACAGAATATGCTCACGAGTCTGAGGCATCGGACCGTCAGCTGCAGACACTACCAAAATGGCGCCGTCCATCTGAGCAGCACCGGTGATCATATTCTTGATATAGTCAGCGTGTCCAGGACAGTCAATGTGAGCATAGTGACGGTTTGGAGTTTCATATTCAACATGACTTGCCGCGATCGTGACCGTCTTCGTCACGTCACGAACCGTACCACCCTTTGCAATATCCGCGTAAGCTTTCACGGTCGCTAGACCCTTGGCGGCCTGAACCGCCAGAATCGCGGCCGTTGTAGTCGTCTTACCGTGGTCAATATGGCCAATAGTGCCGACGTTGACGTGCGGCTTTGTTCGCTCAAAGGTACCCTTTGCCATTACCCAAACTCCAGATCAATCTGTGCCAAGACGCGACACGCAGCCCGGCGAAATCACCTTAAAAGAACTCGGCATCCCCACGCGAGACACCCACACATCACAACTCAACAATTAACGTTCCACGCCAAACACAAGCAGAAAAGCTGCTGAAGGGACTTGAACCCTTGACCCCGTCCTTACCAAGGACGTACTCTACCAACTGAGCTACAGCAGCAATCTCCGCGATCAAACTGCCCCCAGAACGCAAAGAGCGGGCGATGGGAATCGAACCCACACAGCCAGCTTGGAAGGCTGGAATTCTACCATTGAACTACGCCCGCATTCGTTAGACACCAACTCAACCAAACCCAACCTAAAACCACCAAGCAGACCCAAAACAAAGGCCCACAGACAGAAACTGGGGGAAGCAGGATTCGAACCTGCGAAGACTAACGTCACCAGATTTACAGTCTGGCCCCTTTGGCCACTCGGGTATTCCCCCTCTATCATTAACTTTAACAGAACGAAACGTCCATTGACCAACACCATAAAGAGAGGCCAATTCGTTCGCAGAAGCTAGCGGAGGGACTTGAACCCACAACCACCGGTTTACAAAACCGGAGCTCTGCCAATTGAGCTACACTAGCGCGGACCGCGTGCGATGGCGAGCGGCGGAGTATAACAACCGGTTTCTGCCAGACAAGCCAGATCCCGGAAAGCTCCCAACAACGAGGGAACTCTGAACTTGACTCGACAAATCGGAACTCTCAACAACGCCGCGATCAATCGCGACAAGCCGGAATTCCCTGATTCATCCAAGATGAATTCTCAGAACACATGTATTTTCCTCTCACCAGACGCATTCTTCAATAACAGATGACTATAACGCTGATTTTGCCGTTGGCGACGCTCGCCAAGCTACCGCATCGCGAACAAATATCGGCCCATTTCAGACGATGTTGGAGCCACACTGAGCGTCACGACACAGATCAAGCGCATTGAAACTCTCTGTTGAAATATCAGCCATCACAACCTCAGACCCCTTGCCTTGAACATCGCCGCCCTCGGGCCGTGGCCCACGACAAGACAAAACATCAGAGCGATTTAATTATTCCACTCGACGAGCTCTCAACGAAGCTGATTCAGGCCGACCATCAGGCTTCGAACTGGCCGTATTGAAGGACCCACCAGCAAAATCTCAAAACCCCGGAATTTCGAAGGCCCGTCGCTCAGCTATTCTCCGCAACTTTTCTAGAGTTCGGACCTCAATCTGACGAACTCGCTCTTTCGTTACTCCCAGGCGATTTCCAACCTGCTCAAGCGTCTCAGGCTCTTCGCCCTCACTCAAACCAAATCGGCACGCGATGACTTTCTGTTCTCTCCCGTCGAGCTCCTGCATCATTTCCCGAATCACTGCCCTTTGAGTTATATTCATGTGTACATCAACAAAGATTGACCCCCGCTGCTCCAGTGACTGGGCGAAGATATCATCATTGCCCGTTCTAAATCGGTCCATTCGTTGATGTTCGGCTGGCACAGATCGTGCAAAATTCTTCAGAATCGCCCACGAGGCGTATGTTGAAAACTTGTTACCTCGAGCGTAATCGAATTTTTCCACAGCACGAATCAGAGAGATATTGCCGTCGCTGACGAGCTCAAAAAAGCCGGAATTCGCTTTAAGATACCTTTTTGCGATTGAAACCACTAATCGCAGGTTAGATTGAATCAACAGGTTTTTGACCTCTGTAACATCAGTCAACAACGCCTCCAGCTTAGAAACAATGCGTGCGGATGGCTTTCCGGTGTCCAATTCGGCTCGCAACGCAGAGAACTGGAATTTGCGGAAATTCATTCGTCGAAAATAATACTGCTCGTGAGCTTTTGTCAGGAGGGGCACCCGATAAAGTTCCGTAAGATACGCAGGCAATCCAGTCGGAATGCGACCGACGGAAGAATTATCGACATCCGGTGCTGGTTGGCAAATCAACACTTCTGCATTCCGCACACGAAATTCTTCACTATCGATATAGTCGACATTCGCTTCGTTCAGTCGACTTACACGGGCCGCCATCAGCGCCGTATGTACAGCAGTTTTCGAAAGACTGAATGCTTTCGAAAGGCATGCAACACTTTCGCCAGCCAGTGTGCGACTGAGCAGCATTTCATTTCGCTCTGCCTCGGAATTCCAGACAATTCGAGGGCCTACAGCTACACTTGGAACTAGTGATGCAGCGCCGCCGGAAATAGAGATTCCGTCGAGGAAACTCTGTTTGGTTAGATCTTCATGATCGTTAATTTTTGAGTCCACCAGACTGTTAACGTTAACCATTACTAGCTCCTTGCCTATCTTACTGCCGAGAGTTGCGAACATCTCTTCGATGTTCGCTGCGCAATCAATTTGAACAATTCAACCAGCATCGCCAAATTGACTGTTCGTATCCACGAAACCCCATTACGCAAATACCGATCCATTTCCAACGAGAAGTACTTTCAACGTACAACTTCCGCGCCTCGCCTTAAATAAGGACCAAATCTGCGCTCGATTCACCGGCAGATTTCGTTCAGAGTGACAGGGAATTGTCGTATTTGGCGCTAAATCGCACACATTCCACCGCACTTTTCTCGAACAACTGTCCTAAAAACAGAAATCGATCACCATCTCCAAATTTCCGTCACGCTGTTTCTGCCGGTTATTTCGACCTCAATTGTAAATACGTAAATGAAGGACGCACAGATTACAAAAATGTTCGGCGAATCTGCTTGAGTTTCGATTTACACAAAGGAGACCAAAAATCGCGCCGCATGACTGATGGAATCTCAACATCAGTACTCACCTTGATGTTTAGGAAATCAACGTGACTGCAAATCGACCAGCCAATATTCCCAGATCCCCATGACTCGATTTATGCTGTTGCAAGCCAATGCGGGCCTTCAAGATTATGTCACCGGAAGCTTGGCACATTGCGGCTAAAAACTGCCACACACTCGAAAAGTAGCGACAAAAAAAGGCTGTTCAGTGTTGCCACTGAACAGCCCGGGAGGATTGATCGAAAGGATTACTCCCAACGACCAGCAGTGACTCCCAATCCAGACATCCATCCACTTCGCGGATAGACCGATCCGATTCGGGACGCCTGGCCTCAATCAGATCTTAACCGCTTTTACGGTGCGGATAATTTCTGCAGCGACCTTGTAAGGATCAGCATTCGATGCAGGGCGACGGTCTTCCAACCAGCCTTTCCAGCCATTCTGCACGGTTGCAATTGGAATTCGGATCGATGCACCGCGGTCAGAAACGCCGAAACTGAACTTGTCGATCGTCTGAGTTTCGTGCTTGCCTGTCAGTCGCATGTGGTTGTCAGCACCGTAGACTGCAATATGCTCTTTTATGCGAGGCGCAAATCCCTGACAGATTTTTTCGTATGTTTCTTTGCTGCCGCAAGTACGGAGGGTCGTATTTGAAAAGTTCGCGTGCATCCCGGAACCGTTCCAATCCGTGTCCCCAAGTGGCTTGCAGTGCCAATTGATTGACAGGTCGTATTTTTCAGCAGCTCGCTCCAGCAGAAATCGAGCAACCCAGACTTCGTCACCAGCGCGCTGAGCACCTTTTGCGAAGATCTGAAACTCCCACTGGCCGGTGGCAACTTCAGCATTGATCCCTTCAATGTTGATACCTGCCTGAATACACAGGTCAAGATGCTCTTCAATGAGGTCGCGGCCGAACGCATTCTTAGCACCGACAGAGCAATAATACGGCCCCTGAGGAGCTGGATAGCCGCCCACTGGAAATCCCAGCGGAAGATTTGTTTCGCGGTCCCACAGGAAATATTCCTGCTCGAAACCGAACCAGAAGTCGTCATCGCCATCTTCAATCGTGGCTCGACCATTTGATTCGTGTACCGAATTGTCTGGATTCAGAACTTCCGTCATCACCAGAAACCCATCAATGCGACCCGGATCCGGGAAGATTGCGACTGGCTTCAACAGACAGTCGGAAGAACCGCCCGGAGCCTGATTCGTTGAACTTCCATCGAAGCACCAAATCGGACACTCTTCCAGCGTTCCACCAAAATCCTTCACAACCTTCGTCTTGGCTCGCAGCACTTGCGTGGGCTTAGTGCCGTCCAGCCAAATGTACTCCAACTTTGCTTTCGACATGCTCAGACTATCCTCCCGGTAAAACCTATGGACTCGCGGTTGTAGGGGGCATTCACTGCATTGACTTCAAACAACTTTGCAGCATCCTGCTTCCCAATATGCTTTGCTTCCCGCAAATGAAGCCGCATCCCTGCAAGGGACTCACTGGGTGTTGCCTAACACCGGCAACCATTAAACAAATCCCATTTCGCCCGCCCCAGTTGAAAGATCAGGAATCAACTGCGGTTTTCGTAAGCAGAAGTGCCCGTTCTATGGGCAACTAGTGGCAATTTTCGTGGCTATTGCCTCCGAAACCGTTTTAAGCATTCGGTGTGCCAATTGCACGTTCACGGCTGCCGTAAGTCGAAAACTAGCAAGGATTTCCAGGCGGTTGGTAAGTCGTGCCAGGAATGTCTAGACTACACATGGGATACGAGATTTCAATCACGAGGCACATTTGGAAATGGTGATCCTTTATCTGTTCCTGGCAACCCTGCTCATTTTGATAAATGGGTTCTTCGTCCTGGCGGAGTTTGCAGCCGTCAAAATGCGGCCTTCCAGGATTCGTGAACTCATGGATGGCAGCGTTCGAGGCGCAGCAGCGGCAAAGCATGTCCAAGACCACTTGGACGAGTATCTTTCCGTCTGCCAGGTCGGTATCACGTTTACGTCGATCGGACTTGGATTCGTCGCCGAGCCAGCTTTGGTAAGGCTGATCGAACCTGTGCTGGACTGGACAAAGCTCTTTCCGGG
>JAYVNW010000118.1:0-5427 GCA_043758225.1 Candidatus Kuenenia sp.
TCCCCGAGTAAGAGCAGGAACGGTCACAACGACTGCAAATCGATAACGTGTTAAACCAAGCTCCCGCCCATCAGCATCGTACCGCCGCGCGGGTTTTAAAACCAATGGAATTCCGCAGCGAAATGCGGCGGAATTCGGACGACCTCTAATGTAGATGAAATTTTGCCATTGCAGGTCAAAAAACATGCATCACCAGAGGTCAAAGAATTCTCACACTGATGGCGGCGTTGCCATCTCACGGCTGCTGACGAGTCTACCATGGCGCTACGTAATATTGCTGAGGACTGTTAAAGCTGGTCGTCGGACCGGCTCCCGTATTGCTGTAGCTCTGATAAGACCACGGCGTAACTGAGTGTTGATGAGGCGCAAGGTCATGTGGACCGTTTCCGTACCACAAATTCTGGCCGAATGGCGTCTGGGTGGCATGCAGATGCGGTTGCAAGTCATGGCCCCCGTTGCCGAAATATGAGCCAAATGAACCGCCCTGATTGATTCCCCCGTAACCACCGCCGCCGTAACCGCCGCCGCCGTAGCCTCCGCCGTTATAACCACCGCCATAAACATTGACGCTATAACCACCGCCGCTGTAGCCCCGATAACACTGAGCGTTCGCAGGCGTCGCAAAAGCCATCAATGTAAACATCATTACGAAAACCACTGCAATTCGTTTCATGGCATGTTACCCCCTTGTCAGACTGCCTTGTATTTCGGCCGAAACACGACCAAAATCGAAAAGATGATTTCGTTGGCTGTCCCAGGATCTTAGGGAGTGCACTTGCCGTGCCACAAAGTACGGGAGTCTGATTATGCGCTCTTGCATTTATTCGCACGGCGGAATTGGCGCAATTTATGTTTCCGCACAAGTCACTGGCTTTAGGCTGCTCGTCTTGAAAATGACGTCAATTCGAGATCAATCGTCGTCAAACTGATTCGAAATACGCTGACTTACAACGCCGTGCTGAACGGGGATACCACCGGATCACGATGGGTGTAGTGACGAAGGGCGTCATATCACCCTGTAACAGGACTCGGCGAGCTTCTCGAAAGGCATTGGGATTCGCGAAAGTTTTTCGCCGTGCGTCAAGAAAATCCTGGACATGTTGTGCAGTGATCATGATGACCTCGAACGTTGAAACCAATACCTGTCAGTGTAAATATTGTTATTGATGACGCATGATACTGGAATGAGTTCGGTTACTCATTAATATGAGTTGAGCGAACGTATTTGTTCATTCTAAAGACAATGAGAAACGTCATCATGAAGATGTGTTTTCGCGGTTTTCCTGCGTTGAATTGTTGGCACGGAATGACGTTTGCAATCGCTATCGCATTCTTCACGACGCCGGTCCTGGCGGACGACAAAACGGATGTCACGTCTGCGGTGGCCGCTGTAGTCAAGGACAATAAGCTGTCCATTAGTGCCAGCAATGCAACTTTCGGCGACACGGCACATGGCGTTCCCAAGAAACTGACTGTCGAATACCGCATTGGTGAGGAGAAAGGAAAAGCCGAAGCCAGCGAAAATGGTACGATTGAAATCGCGGTCCCCGATGGCAAGAAGCTCGTCATTACCAAAGCCGTTTATGGTCCCGCCGATGGTTCGAAGCCGATGAATATCGAACACGCCGCTGAAGTTCTGGATACACTGCCGGGCTACACAATTGAACACATTCTGAAGGCAGATGCCGAAGTGAATGGTTCGTGGATATGTCTGGCGAAGGATTCCAAAGGTCGACTTCTGCTTGGCGGTCAAAGCGGCCAGCCGATGACGCGTGTCACGCTGAAGGACGGCAAGGTTGAGAAACAGGAAGTCCTGAGTATCCCTGTCAGTGAAACGATGGGCATGCTGTTTGTTGGGGATACGCTGTACGTGAGCGGCAACGGCAGTCGGGGCTTCGCACTGTATCGCTGCAAAGACACCAAGGGTGACGACAGTTACGACGACGTCGAATTTCTTCGCGAGTGGCAAGGCGGTTCCGGCGAACACGGATCACACGGTCTTGTGCTTGGCTCAGACAACATGCTCTATGCGGTGTGCGGAAACTTCACGGCCGTTCCAACGGATCTTGTCGATAGTTCGCCTCATCGCAACTACGCTGACGATCTCGCGCTGCCACGCATGGAAGACGGGAATGGCTTTGGTGCCGGTGCAAAACCACCCGGTGGCTATGTTGCTCGTATGGATCTCGACGGCAAGAACATAGAAATATTTTCGGCCGGCGAGCGCAATACGTATGACATTGGCTTCAATGCTGATGGCGAATTGTTTGGCTTCGACAGCGACATGGAATGGGATTGGGGAACTCCATGGTACCGGCCGGTTCACGTCTTCCATTCTGTTCGAGGCGGCGATAATGGGTTCCGCGAAGGGACTGCCAAATGGCCTGAATATTATGCTGATGGCCTACCTCAAACAGTAACGATCGGTATTGGCTGCCCGACCGGCGTGGTCTTTGGTACTGGCTCAAAATTTCCTGTGAAATACCAGAAGGCATTCTATATCTGTGATTGGACATACGGCCGTTTAATTGCTGTACACCTGACGCCGGACGGTGCCAGTTACAAGGGCAAGTTTGAAAACTTCGTCGCTCCAAAATCATTGAAAGGCAAAGGCGGACGAACGCCGTTGAATCTGACCGACGTGGTGATTGGCGACGACGGTTCGATGTACTTCACGATCGGTGGTCGCGGGACTCAAGCGAGTTTATTCCGAGTCACTTACACGGGAGACGACACCGCCGCACCTCTGGCCGCAATCGATTTGCAAAACAAAGACTGTGCCGACGCGCGAGACTTGCGTCGCAAGTTGGAATCGTTCAACGTGCAGGCTGATTCAGCAGCGGTCGAATTCGCATGGCCTCATCTGAACAGCAGTGACCGATACATTCGATATACCGCTCGCATGGCAATTGAACGCAATCCCGTCGAAGAATGGAAGACCAAAGCGCTGGAAGAAAAGCATCCCGACGCAGCGTTCACCGCACTGCTGAGCCTGGCTCGACTGGGCACCGTCGAGACGCAACCGGCACTCTTCAACGCGCTGGCGTCAATTCCGTTTGCCGGGCTCAGTGAGGAACAGGTATTGAACAAGTTGCGAGTGATCGAAGTTTCGTTTGCGCGGCAGGGAATTCCGACCGGCGATGTTGCGCAACGTGTCATTGCTGACGTCGGTCCGCTCTACCCTGCGAAAAGCGAATCAATGAACCGAGAACTATGTCAGATCCTGATTGCTCTAAATGCACCCGACGCCGTTGCGAAAACTATCGGACTGCTGAAGACGGCATCGACTCAGGAGGAGCAACTCACATACGCGATACATTTGCGTAACGTGAAAACAGGCTGGAACGACGAACTTCGTCGAACGTGTTTGGCATGGTACAACGAAGGCATTTCTCAAGAGCATCCTGCGCGTGTTGGTCACTGGTTTGAAGAAGCGGGCATTCGATTCAATAACGGTGCCAGCTATGCGAACTTCCTGGCACATGCTCACGAAGAAGCGAAATTCACCATGACGCCGGATGAAATCATTAAACTCGCGGATGTTCTTGCTGCATACGATGTCCTGCATCCTGCGAAGGAACCTTATGTTCCAGGGCCACCCCGTGACCTTGTCAAAGAGTGGGTGACGGCTGATTTGCAGCCGATGTTGGACCAGATCAGCAGCAGGCGAGATTTCGGACGTGGCAAAAAAGTCTTCAACGACGCTCAATGCATCGCTTGCCATCGTTACGGTGATCAGGGCGGAGCGGTTGGTCCCGACCTGACAGCAGTTGCCACTCGGTTTAAACGCCAGGACCTTTTGGAAGCATCCACGGAGCCTTCAAAGGTGCTCTCCGAGCAGTACATGAACACAGCCATCGAGACTACCGCTGGCCAGGTGATCATTGGACGAATTACGGAAGAGACTGACGAACACGTTGTCCTGCGTCCGATTCCGTTACAGCCGGAGACTGTCACCGTTAAAAAGTCAGAGATTGAATCTCGCCAACTTTCAAAGACTTCGCCGATGCCAGCAGGACTTCTCAACACGTTTACTCAGGAGGAAATTCTTGACCTGCTGGCTTACATGGAATCGTTTGGCGATTCAAAGCATCCGAATTTTACGAAATAGGACGAGGGGCAGGTAAGAAGTTACCAAAGTAGCAGGCACACTCCGTGTGCCGTAGCATGAAGCGGACGGCACCCGGAGCGTGCCTGCTACTTTCGACTGGTAAATTGTTTCCTTTCGCTCGCCGCAGGAAGTTCACGCCTGCTTCAGCAGCCAATCAACGATGCTCGACGAATCCTGATTTGATGGCAGGAATTCGGGAGATCTTGCACTGGCTTTGTATGCGGAAACGGCAACAGCAACGGACTCAACCGTTTCACCCGCGACAGCAAGCTTCGTTGGTGAACACAGAGCCAGAATCGCGGGCACGTCACCGTACTTTACTGCTCCTGGAAGTAGATTCACATCGCGGATTTCTGTGATAGAGGCGAAGCGATATCCGGCGGTGTCGATTGAAATTGAGCTGACTGCGTCTCCAACTAATGCACCTGCAGCGGCAGCGATGACGCCAGCTCCGTTCACGCCGACAACATGAATCTTTGCTGGGCTTTGCTGGTGGAATTTAGCATTTGAGATACACGTCAACACATCGTGAACTCGTTGAGCAAACAGCGGATGATTATAGCCCAGAGTATATCCAGCAAACTCGCGAGGGTTGTTGACGATCGGCATCTGCGTGATTGGCTGATGATTTTCGGTGAAGTCTCCGGTCAAATACAGGTCCGGACTGCCAATCCCAAAACCAGTCTTGAGTAGCCTGGCAATCTGTGAGTTAGGCTTGCCGTCTGCGGCGTAGAGCCCACCTTTCCCCGCCAGATCAAACCACAGAACGACCTGACGATTCCAGTTCTGCGGCAACAGGAATACCGTCGGCAACTCTTCGCCCTTCGATTTCAGTTGCAACGCACCTTTGAATTCCAGATATCCATCATTGGAATTTTTTTCAGCCTTCTCAAAGTGTGTTGATCCGGCTGCTGGCAAGCCGCGACCGATCATGACTTCAAACGCACCACCGATGACACGTTTGAACTCTTTAAGACTAGCAGCGTCATGTGGTGTTAATGCCGCGATTTGTTTTTGCTGAGCTGCATCCAAGTCGTGCAGAAGAGCGACCTCAGTGGCTTCCGTCTTGATCGGTGCGGGGTGTTCAGCGTCAAAGACAGTAGCCTCTTCGATTGTTAGTGGCACATAGTCACGTTCGACGATCTCACCGACGCCGAGCTTCAATTCGCGGTTGAAAAAGTCGTACATCATCATCCGACTATGTTGATTAAAATTGTGCGGGAACTTGAAGTACTTCGCATGCACATTTTCTGGTACCCCCAGCATCGCGTAATGTTTCTGAAGTTCCGGCAGACCCTTAGTTTCAATTTCTACTG
>JAYVNW010000119.1:0-7839 GCA_043758225.1 Candidatus Kuenenia sp.
TTTCTGCAACTGTTGGCATACAGTCCGCTGCGGCGAATTGTTCTCAGGCCACGCGGTGGCACGTGTTCGAACCAGCGAGTCAGAAAATCTCCGGGAGACAGCGTCGTCCGTTCTTCCTGACCGTCACGGTGATCTTTGTAGAGCAACACCATCTCGTGGGAAGTGACAAAACACAGTCGCTTGTCGGCAGAAACAGCAGCCAGTCGGGCGGCTTTCGAATACGTCTCGCCGACCTCGGCAAGGCCGACGAAATCGGCCAGGTGTTCGCCGGGATTCAGCGGTATCTGTACCAGCAGCAGGCAGTGGCGTGAGCGGGCCGGGGTCAAAGTCGATGACAAGAACGGGCAAGAGAAGTTTGCATCTGCTCACGACTTGCGGCGGGCATTCGGGAATCGCTGGGCGAAAATTGTTCCTCACGTTATCGTGAAGGGACTCATGCGACACGCCAATATTGAGACTCTGATGAACTTTTATGTGAACATCACAGCGAAAGGCACACTGGCAGAAGTCCGGCGGCATCTGCAAAATCACGGGGATTCGAATTCACACCAAAAGACGTATGAAGAGGTGAATGACTGAACTGAAAACGAACAAAGGGAACTCGGTCTTATCCGAATTCCCTTTGTTTTACAGGTTATTTGAAAAGCCGCCGAAAGGACTTGAACCTTCGACCTACGCTTTACGAAAGCGTCGCTCTACCAACTGAGCTACGGTGGCGTGTGACGGAGATTCTTCTCGCATCGTGCGGGGCACTGTAGTCTTAGGGCGATTTCAAGGCAAGATATGCGCGCTGAAGTTGCGACAATTCCTGACAGCCGACTCTTCATTTCTTTTTTGAGGGTGGACCTGCAAGGTGCGTCACGAACCAGGCAACCATGTCCTCAGTCGATTTCTTCGCATCTTCGCCCTGAAATCCGTGTCCGGCTCCTTTGAATTCGATTAGCTGACTCTCGACCTTTTCTTTTTCGAACGCTGCCTGAATTTTCCGACTGTGTTCTACGGGCACAAGATCATCTTTGTCTCCGGCAAGCAGTAAAGTTGGAGCATCGTCGGATGTCACGTACAACAATGGCGAATCGACAGCGGCCGTTTTCATGTCAATGTCCAAAGCAGGAAACTTTGCGTAGGCTGGAAGGCGGTCCGGAGCATCCTTCGCCATGATCTGTAAGTCCGTCGGTGCCACGTACGCGACGACTGCATTCACGCGATCACTGACCTTGTCGACCAAATCTTTTGCGTTTGGGTTACCGTCGTCAGAAGTGGTACCCAACATGAGCGAAAGGTGCCCGCCGGCACTCATCCCGTAAACGCCGATTCGGTTTGGATCGATTTTGAATTGCTCGGCGTTCATGCGAATAAACCGCACACTGCGTCGCACATCAGAGACAGCTTCTGCGATGGAAAACTTCGGACTGCTGCCGTGGCGCACGGCGAACACAGTGAATCCTTTGTCGGTCAACGGCTTCACGTTCTGCTGAAATTGCTCTGGTGGAATCCAGTTGGAATACCAACCACCGCTCACCATAAATAGTACTGCAGCACCGTTGGTATTATCTGCGGGAGTAAATACATCACAGGTCATGGCCAACCCGAGCTTGTGGCCATACACGACGTCCGGGGTAATATTTACATCAGCTCGGGTGGTCTGCATCGCGATCGAGGCAAGAACTGACAACAGAAAATGAATTCGATTAAACATGCAGTTCTACTTTCAATGAGTTTGCGAAACAATTCGAAATAACACACTCAAGCTTACTTTGGCAGTACAGAGCCGATCAACCGAGTTGAACCTCAGCGTGAACCTGGCGAAAACTGAGCACGGCCACGTCACGTTTGGCCTTGAAACGCCAACTCGCGATAGATCCATCTGAGTGATCCCACTTTCCGTCTAAAACGTTTGCTGACCGTTCCGCTTGCGAGATTCAACGTTTCGCATTGCCCTTGGAAACCAACCGGACCGCTTATTAACAGACACGCAGCGCTGGAGTACAGGCATTAGCCTGCGTCCGCACAGTTGCGATGGTCCCGGATTGCAGGCCGAATCGCACGAGCATCATCAAACAGGACTCTTTGATATGTCTCATCGACTGGGTGGCCTACAGCAATTTTCTTAATGAAGGCGTGGTCACACCGGAAATGGCATAACCCATTTCATTTATCAGTTCGCAACCAGTCAGCGAACTGCCATTTTTGTTGATGGTCCAGCGCGACATACCAGAGATGATCATCCTGCGTCCGTCGTTAAGCCAGGAAAATTTCAAGTCGGTTCCAACGTCTGGTGATTCTTCCGACTGCAGACAGATGCCTTCGCGGGAATAGTTTACAACCGTCGCCGGGCCCGACCTGGAATGTGGCTGCAGCCAAACCAACTTGCCGGGAATACTGCAGGAATAGCGAATGTTGGTACGCGTGCAGCCTGGCGAACGAAGCACGTGTCGATTCGGTACTTGATCTTCAAGCACGATTCCAAGTTCGATGTCTTTATGTTTTTGTTCAAGCCAGTGGACTGTCCCGGGAATTGTCGTTTCGACTCCCGAAATGGCCGACTGAAAACCAACATCGATTCTGTCCCCCGGCCGACATCCGCAATTTCCGGCGACCAACACATCAAACTCCATCGCCTGCACCACGGACATCTGCTGGCGGGTTTTGCCGGATGAAAGCACAACCTGAGGACGTCCGTCATTGACCGGCTGCACAGACCGCAACAATCCGAAGAATGTTTTGCGATGTCGACTTAACGGGTGCGGCGTATCCAGCATGCATCTGCTCCTCAAGGGGTTGAATGAGTCGAGAACCATGAGATCTCGAACCAATCGCGGGAGAGTTGCATTGAATTTCACAGGATAAAGCAGAATTCGGGATATCCTGCAGTGCATACAATCCTTACACGAATTGCCATCGAATTCATATGCAGATTAGAATTTCAAAACAATTGCGGCGCAGAGACCGGTGTTTCGTGTGGCAGTAGAGGCGTTCTCTCGGCCTGAGAATCAGCATTTTGGTGACCGTACTGCTGAGGTATTGCAAACGGAACAGTTTGATACTGAGCTGACTTAGGATAATTCGATACCGAGTGTGCCGGCATAAAACCTACAGGCTCGTCATAACCACGCATCGACGACAGACTCTGCACCATCGTCACCGCAGCCAGCGACAGCGAACAAACACTCAAAGCAACAACCTGCAAATTAAACTTGCGGGCGACTCGAGGTGACGTATTGCGACGATGGATCTCGCGGGAGAGCCCAGGCCACACCGATTTGCTGTTCACTCTCGGTACTTCAGCGGAAGGATTGTCTCGCAGCGTAAGCAGAGCACTCATCGCACTGGACATCGACGCATGATAAGACCGACAATCACCGCATTGACCCATATGAACCGCCAACTGCTGTTCTTCTTCAGAACGCAGATCATCACCGACATCCAGATGAATCAAATGCTTTGCATCGGAACAATTCAATGGCATTACGGAATTCATTGCAATCTCCTTTATGTGTCACCCTGCGATAACCGTGTCTTCTCAACTCGCCGTTCTCGGCGTTCCCACGCTTCGCGAAACATCTTTCGGGCTTCTGCAAGACGCCAGCGAATTGTTGCCTCACTGCGCTCCGTCACTGCTGCAACATCCGACGTGCAGAACCCTTCCAGATCCCGCAGAATCAAAACTGTCCGATATGCTTCGGGGATCTCCGCCAGAACGACCTGAACTTCCTGCGCCAGATCCAGGTCTTTACGAGGATCAACCACTGCCGGATCCGGTGCTCTGTCTTCGCCCGCGTCCGTAAACAAAGACCATCGACCGCGTCGACGAACTTTTCTTAAATGGTCATACGTCAAATTGACTGCCAGCCGAAAGAGCCACGGCCCGAATCGCCGCGAGGGATCAAACTGAACCATTCTCTCGAACGCCCGCAGGAACGATTCCTGAACCAGATCCGTAGCGATTTCCAAGTCCGGGATGAATCGGCGTATGACCTTCAGAACGCGACGTTCGTAACGTTGAACCAGCTCCCCAAACGCGTCGTTATCACCATTTCTGGCCGCATGAACGAGGCGCACTTCACTCTCCGAAGGGACGCCGCCATTTTCCGGCGAGTCCTCGGAATCAAGTGCTTGATCTTCTGCGTCCGATTCGGACATTGTCCACATTTTCGGGCTTCTCCTGCGTGTTCTACGCAGTGTTACGCCGCTTCGTTGGGGTTATTTGGTTGTTTTGCCGCCGGGAATTCAAATCACCATTAATCCCCGCCGGCAGAGAATAGCACACTTTCTGCAGAATGTTGAGCCGAACAGGCACACTGAGCCGAGATAGGCATTTCGTCTTGTCGCTGTTTTGAGTCGACCTTCCCGATCTTCTGAAAATGCCTATAATTTAGCGCAAATTCAACTGCCCTTTTAATAACGTACGAGAGTCAGGATCGTGGTTCAATTACCTTCAATGGAATTGCTGGAAAGTCGCCACGCATTCCCATGCCACTTCACGTTCAAAGTTATCGGTGCTGCTCAAGACAACTTTACAGCCCGCGTAGTGGCATGCGTTCGTGATGAGTTGCGAATGGAAACCGACCCTCCATTCACAATCAAAAACACCGAACACGGCAGACATGTTTCCATCACGATTGAACCAATGTGTGCGTCGTCTCAGCAGGTGTTGGCGATCTACAGTCGTTTGTCAGGAATGGACGGCCTGGTCATGCTGCTGTGATCGTAATCTTTATTTTTCAAGCTCAAGATACAGCGGCAGATGTCGGTAATAGACTTCCAGCATCAAGAGATTCAGACACGTCACGTAATGTCGTCCGCCGGCGTTGGACCATTTTTCGGGCGTCGGCAACGCGGGGTCCCAACTGCCGCTAAGTGGGCCGACTTTGGCTTGAGTTTCCACAAGCGTGTTACGCAGGCTGTTGTTCCAGACACTCCAGTGGTCGCCCTGCATGTGGAACATGACCTGCGTTGCGTAGTACCAATAGTACGAATCTCGCTGGCCGAAATCGGGTAGTCGAGTCTGCAAAAAATTTGCACCGGCGATCAGTTGAGCGTCGTCGCGTTTGGCTCCCAGGTATTGTCGCATCAGCAGACCTTCGGCCGTCATCGTCGGAGTCACGGCCTCAGTTGGATGGTAGCTGAATTGTCCGAGTGATTCTTTGCTTTGCACGGAATCCAGCCAACGGCTCACTCCAGCGTACGATTTCTTCGGAACAACCAAACCTGACATTTCGCCGCTCTTAAGCGCCATCAATTGCCAACCGGAGACGGATGTATCTGATTCGAATCGTGGTCGATATCTCCACCCACCAAACTCCGGGTGCTGCGATGCGACGATAAAGTTCAAGGCCTTTTGAGCCGGATCTTTGAGCGCGGCGTCCTTCGTCATGCCGTAGGCTTCACACAGTGCGATCGATGCCATGCCGTGACTGTACAGCCAGACGAATTCCAGTTCATCCGCAAACAGATCGCCGTCTGGCTTCTGGTGTTGCAGCAGCCATTTTACGCCGCGATCGACAACGTCCTGATACTTTCCGGATTGGTGCGTATAACCTGCTCCCAGATATGCCAGCAAAGCGAGTCCCGTGGCAGCACTGTCCGCCTTGAAACTTGCACTCTTGATCTTCGGCGTTGTATCGCCGGGAAATTCTTTGAGGCTCCAGTGACCGTCGGCAGACTGAATTGACGCCAGCCAGACGAGACCTCGTTCAACAGCGTCTTCAGATTCCAGCGATCCTCCAAGCGTGCGAGCGGCTTCGCGACGAGCATCGGATGTTCGCATCGACAGGCTCTCTGCCATGCGTGCTTCCAGAGAGCCACCGATACCAGGCACAGATTTCCTGATCATGCCGGCGATAACATCTGCTGATGCCAATGTTGGTTTGTCATTGCCGACACCGGTGCGTGTGCTGCCGACAGCGACGCGTGATGGCCGAGCGGAACTGGCAACACTCGGCGCAGCGACTGCAGTTGTCGGACCACTACTGCCAGGAAGTCCAGCGGATCGTCTCGGCACGGAGCTGACTCGAGGCCCAGACAATGCGCTACCGGACATGGATCCACCATTGGCAACGGCCTGTGGTCCGGCAAGGACAAGTTTGCCACTCTGTTCGGCGGCCATCGCTCCGGCAGGCAAGCTCGCGACTGATGCTGATGATCGCGACATCGCAAGTCCCGAACTCGAACCGCCAGAAAAGCCCGCATCACGATTCAACATCGCACTCGGCTCGGTGCCTCGACCAGCAACGGCGGTCGCCGATGATCGCGCGGGGCCAGCTTGTGAGCCCTGGAACGAAGCGGGACTTGACGGGCCACTCGAAGTACCACCGGAATTCGAACGTGATGGAAGGCCGTTCTTGCTGCGGCCAATGGAAGTACTTGCAGGCCCGGAAATCAGGGCTGCACCATTTGTGGTACTTGTTCCGCCAGACATTGCAATCCCCACCGAAGCTGCTGTCGTTCCCACCGCGTTGGCTTGACGGCCTTCACCACGACCGGTCAGGGCTGCTGACTGTCCGTTGGCATTGCCAAGTGTCGGACGAATTCCACCGTTCGATGATCGAGCGATATTCGTTCCCGAAATCTGGCCGTTGGATTCGCCAGAACCTTGCCGGGATACAGAGCCGTTTGCATCCGAACCAACAGGCACAGACGCCGCCGATCCACGCCGATTCGCTGCTGCTGTCGAAGATTCTGCCATCGCCGGCGCGCCGACTCCGGAGGCGGATGAAACTTCAGCACTTTCAGCACCTGAGTCGGCCGCTGCCGCATTTGCATTCGCATTGCGTCGAGATATCGCCACCGCACCACCAGCCGTTGGCGCTTCTTCGGAGGGATCACCAACACCAGGTGCTCGCTGCGGATTCGCACTGCTCACGGCAGGACTTACAGATGATGCAGGTGAGTTGTCGCTTGAAGTGGCTCCAGCAGATCCGGAAGCCGCTGCTGCCTGTTGACGTGAGACTTTGATTTGCTGTTCGGTGAGTTTCATCTCCTGAGCACCAGCCGCCGCAACTTCGATGTTTTCATTTTGCCCCATCGCAGCTTCCAAATTTACATTGGCTTTGGGAGACATGCTGGCCTGGACTTCTTCAGGAGTGATTTCGGCTTCAGACTTTTGAGCTTCGATCTTTGCAGCTTCAACGGATTGCGTGGCCGCTGCAATCCTGGTTTCCTCACGTTCGCTCATTGGTGTCTCGGTCTGTTGCTTTTCCTGCTGCATTTTCACATTCATTGCCGGCTGGGCGCTGTCAACGGTGGTGATCTTCGGCGTGTCGGCTGGTTGTTCAATTGGCGTATCGTTTTCCTGAGCTTGACGTTCCAATTCAGCGGCAGCATCAGCAGCGAGCTTGACTTGTTCCTGTCGTTCCATTGGCGCAAGCTTTTCAATGTCCTCAGCCTCCGGCTGAGCGGCGACTTCGGATTGCCGTTTATCGGTCTCCGCAATTTCCATTTGAGCACGTTCGAGTTCAACGCTGTTTTCGGGTGTCGCCGTGTCGGATTGTTTTTGCCACAATGCGTCTGATGTCGGATTTTCCTGACCTGCGTAGTCCGGTATCGTGAATTCTTCAGCGGTGGCTCCCAAAAGTTCATTGGCTGTCGCCGGAATCGGTTGCGGGCCGCGAAACTCAACGACCGACATGGATGCGCAGAGCAGAAAATGAATCAACAGGCTGAGAGCGATACCCCATTGCAGCCTGCGTTTGATCACGCCTCGCACCAGAAAAGTCACGGCCACCAGCATCGTCACAAGCGCCGCTGCCCATCCGATCTGACCTTCAAGCCTGTTCAAGCCTGGAAGCGGCACTGCTTTGGCATCGGTGAATAATGCCACCATGCCTTGCAGCGATA
>JAYVNW010000120.1:0-3229 GCA_043758225.1 Candidatus Kuenenia sp.
ACGCAATTTTACAACACGGCTCGATGCTGCCCTACGCGGGCTTCGCTGCTGACGGGGCTCTATCCGCACCAGGCCGGCATCGGACACATGATGGAAGATCGCGGCCATGATGGTTATCGAGGCCAGTTGAATCGTCACAGCATGACCATCGCAGAAGTCCTGAAGCAAACTGGCTATCACACCAGCATGTGTGGCAAGTGGCATGTAACCAGACACACCGAGCCGGATGGCAACAAATCGGCATGGCCGCTGCAGCGAGGTTTCGATGATTTTTATGGCACGATTACGGGCGCTGGCAGCTTCTACGATCCGTCAACACTCTGCCGCCAGAACAAACTCATCACACCAGAAAACGACGAAGCATATCAACCGGAAAAGTACTACTACACCCACGCCATCAGCGACAACGCAGTGAACTTTCTGCAGCAACATCATGAGACCGCCAGCGAGCAGCCGTTCTTTCTGTACACCGCTTATACGGCCGCGCATTGGCCAATGCATGCGCTGAAAAAAGACATCCAGAAATACAAAGGCCGCTATGATGAAGGCTACGATGCAATCCGCGCACAACGTTTGGAAAGACTGAAGCAACTTGGTTTCATCAACGCTGACATGGCCCCTGCAGCCGCGACCGACAACTGGAAACAGGTTGAAAACAAAGCCTGGGAAACTCGCTGCATGGAAGTCTATGCAGCCATGATCGACAGCATGGATCATGGAATCGGCAGGATTATCGATCAACTGGAATCCACCGGAGAACTCGACAATACACTGATCTTTTTCCTACAGGACAACGGCGGCTGTGCCGAAACCGTGGGTCGCGGAAACAATGGGGCAGGGCCAGGCGACCTGAAACCATTTGGCCCTGACGGATTACAACCTCGCATCACTCCACCAATGCAAACACGAGACGGCCGATGGGTACGCACGGGACCACAGATCATGCCTGGACCCGAAGATACTTATGTCGCCTATGGGCGCGGCTGGGCAAATGTCAGCAACATGCCGTTTCGAGAATTCAAACACTGGACTCACGAAGGCGGCATCAGCACTCCATTGATTGTTCACTGGCCGCAGGGGGTTGCTGCCGATCAGGCGAACAACAATCGTCCTCGAATTCTGCAACAACCTTCACATCTGATCGACATCATGGCCACGTGTGTTGATGTGTCGGGAGCGAAGTACCCAAGGCAATTCAATGATCAGGACGTGCATCCGTTGGAAGGCTTGAGTCTGCATCCATTGATATCCCCCACTGATTCGAACGCGGGCGACGTTACGTTTTCAAAACGCACGATTTATTGGGAACACGAAGGCAACCGAGCCGTGCGCAGAGGGAATATGAAACTCGTTGCAAAAGAGAATCAGCCGTGGGAGTTGTACGATATTTCAAGCGATCGCGGCGAACAGAACAACCTCTCGTCGAAGCAACCTGAAGTTGTCGCCACCATGTCAGCCGATTGGGACGCATGGGCCGAACGAGCCAACGTGCTTCCGCTGGGGACGTGGAAGAAGGCACTTCGCTGAACTTCGCTTTATCGACGCAGGGTCAATGTCGCGAATTTCAATCTAGCTCAATTCGCTCCCCATATCGGTGGTTGAGCGACAGGTTCGCTACAAACCGTCGCGCAGGTTGCGTGATTGAGTGGCGAGGTCTCCCGCTCTTGAATGCAGCAACCATCGAACGCCCACCAGCATGATCCAGCCGATGGCTACCCCTAACCAAAGTCCGGCAACGTCGAAATGCTCTAACGACAGATGCCATCGAGAGTCGCAAAGCATCCAACATCCTGCGGCAAGCGGCAAGATTGTCAACGAAAGAGTCGCAAGTTGAATGTTCCGTTCTTTGTCTCTGGCTGGACGAACATTCCTGCATTCGGCCCGTAACAGAAAGAAGAAGAACGCAGCCAGGACGCACATCACAGCGAAAATAAAAAATTCATCCAGGTCGTTGTTCCGCGTCGACCCTCTAATGATTACTGGAACGAACAGGAAAATCATGAAACACAAAACTACGAAACACATCGCCTCCACTGTCACTTGAATCAGCGTGACCGCCAGCAGCAGCCCGGATCGACTTGGCGCGAGCGGTTCTGGCGTGGTTACCAGACAGTTAGCCTCGGGGCTTGCATACGGATTGAACGAAGGATCGGACATCTTTGCATCGGTGAGGTTGATTTTGAGGCCGCTACTGGATTGAACTACAAGAGACCCAAGCAACACGAAGGATATTTACCGTTCAACATTCATTTCTCTGTGGTTATTCGCGTGATTCGCGGGCAACATCCGGTTGCTGCCTGGCTACTAACAATGCGATGGTGTGTTTCGGTCCGCTTCACCCACTCGATAATTTCCCCTGAATCCTATTCATCAGCTTCTCAACGACCTGAGCAATCGTCAGGTCGGAAGTATCCACAACGACAGCGTTGTCAGCGGGTTTCATCGGAGCGTGGGCGCGGTTTTCGTCGCGATCGTCGCGTTGAGCCAGTTGGTCCATGACGGCAGAGATTGACTGCTGGACGCCTTTGTAAGCGAGTTCGCGCTGTCGGCGGCGAGCCCGTGCTTGCAGATCGGCTTTGACAAAAAATTTATGTTTGGCATCAGGAAACACAACCGTTCCCTGATCACGACCTTCGGTCACCATACTGCCACGTTTTCCAATTTCGCGCTGAAGTTCGACCAACCGTTCGCGGACGGCAGGATTTGATGCAACGATCGACGAAATTGCGGTCACTTCAGGACTGCGGATCTCTGACGTTACAACCTGTCCGTTCAACAGGATGTGATCATCTTCAAACGAGATTTTCAAACCACGAGCGATCTGTGCCACCGCAGATTGATCGTTCTCGTCAGCAGCCGCACTGACAACAGCATAGGCGACCGCGCGGTACATCGCTCCGGTGTCAAGGAACCGGAAGTTGAGTCGTTCGGCAAGCAGCCGGGCAACCGTGCTTTTTCCGGAGCCTGCTGGTCCGTCAATTGTGATGATCATGGTCAGAAAAACCTACAGGATAAGCAGCACTTCTTTGATCTGAAACGCTGTCAGTTCTGCAACAACGCCTTGATCCGTGACTTCGGCATCGATTTTATTCGATCGGTCGGCATTTACCAGAAAGGCAGCCGTCGGCCGACGAGCCGTCCGGACCAGGCACTTGACAGCAATGCCTTCGGTCTCGGCCAGCAGTAGAGAAATCTCTTCGCCTGAATCTTCGGATGCGGAGCGAACTTT
>JAYVNW010000121.1:0-4690 GCA_043758225.1 Candidatus Kuenenia sp.
CGCGCGTACATTTCGTTGCTTTCCGGATATCGTGTCCGAAAATTCCGCCAATAGCCGCCACGTGTAAATCGCAAAAGTCGCTGCCATTCTTCGTTGTCCGGATTCAGTCGCGTCAGACTTACAAATTCTTTCTGCGACGCCGGTGGAAGAACCCATTCGGTCATCTCGCGATAGCTGGCATCCGGAAGATACGTGCGACCAATCGGCGCGACATGATCCAATACACCGGATGGCGTTGTCACCTTGATCCATGATTCGTTGTCTCGCAGCAAATCCAGGAACTTTCGAAGCCACCCCTCAATGTAAACATGTTGATGCGTTTCCGGCCACGAACCAAATTTCTCGCCGTCGTCACCAAAGACGATTACCGGATTGTCGTACTTCGAAGCAATCTCCTGCAGATACGCGATGCATTCTTCCGGCTTGGCAAATGGAATCAAATACCTCAGACGTTCGCTGTCCGGAAACATGAACAGCAGCCGACCTTCATCTTCCGTGGTGTAATAGCCCATCAATTCGCTTTGCGGAACACCAGCGCAGCGAAAGTGATAATCATCGACCATGGTATACTGCAGTCCGGCTGCAGCAATGTCACCTGCGAACGACTGTTCCCAGACACGTTCCGGCAACCACATGCCACGCACGGAAGTCTGGAACAGCTGATTCAAATGCTCAGAGAATCGTTGAATCTGACCAATACGATCGCGGCGCGGAATGTTTGCCAGAATTGGTTCGTAGAAAGCGCCGCCGATGATTTCAATCTGCGCGGATGCGACCATTTTCCGAACACGATCGATGTACTCCGGGTGCCGGACTTCAAGCCACTCCAGCAGGCTGCCGGAAGTGTGCAGGCCAAAAGGGATTTCAGGATAATCCTGCAACACGTCAAGAAACGGATGATAGCTGTCGCGATATGCCTGCTCGAACACGCCGTCAAAGTTACCGACCGGCTGGTGATTATGAAACGCCAGAACCAACCGTACAGAACCAGCCATGGACACAACTCCGATTTTTGTCGCAACGATTTCGCAAAACACTGGATACAACAAACACTTCGACCCGTCGAGCGTTCACAATCCGCAGATGCAGAACAATATCGCAGACGAGCGTCATAAGGCGAGACCGTCGGTGAAGTCCTGCGTTCTTTCCAGATGAAAAAAAAGGCGGAGCAGGGCGAATCGATCTGGCTGGAATGTAACGCCAGGACAACCAGAGTTACCCAAATACCCCAGAGGCTTCGCTCGGCTGGCATTGATGAATATCTTTGGAAAGCGGGGAATTCATTCCCTGATTGAATTCGTGGATAGCAGACATCAGGGGATTGACATCCCCCGCTCGCCGATTGCAGCTCACGGCCAGGCCACCTGCAACAGGCAACCGGATTCGGTCGCCATAAACAATCTGTCACCCAGCGGACCGGTGCAAATGTGGACGGGAGGATCCTGTGAGATATCCGCAGCCCACTGAATCGTACCTTCAAAGTTCAGCCAGATAATTCGATTTTCCAGCGTCAACACAGCCACTCGATTTTTAGTGGCAGACGCTGACACGCGACTGGGTATCCCATCAATCGAAAATGATCCCAATTGCGTTCCGGAGCGATCATAAACCTGAACGCCGTGATTGAACGCCGCCAGAAAAATACGCTTCCCACCTTCTGAGACGGACATGTCGCCTGCATTGTTCATGAGGCGTTCGTTCCAGATCTCCTTGCCCTTTAAATCGAAGCGGCACAACTGACCGAACTCAGCCGCACCGATCAAATCCGGAGCTTCTGCAAGAAACGACAAATGCTCCAATGGACGCTTCGTGTCAACCTTTGCAATCTCTTTGCGGTCAGCCGTGACAATATGAAGTCTGGCAGAGTCGCTGCTGAAAGCGATATGACTGCCATGAGGAGAAATCGCGATAGCGACGATCTTGCCGGTGATCGAGGCATCCCACAGCGGCTTCAACCGAGCATCGAAACACAACATGCGACTGTCACCAAGCACCGCCACACCGATCTCGCCACTGTCACTCCAGACAAGTTTACGCAGCCCGACGAAACTGCGATCTTCAACAAGGCGGTCGCCATTTTGATTCAACAGACACAGATGGCCTGAGTTTGTCCCGACAATCAGCGTGCGCGCTTCGTCGGCGAAATCAATCGCGACAATACCCTCAGGATAGAAATCCTCGAAGACTTCTGCCGGCCTGGAACCGTGCGAGTTGCGGAGCAGTGGTGAAGCCACACGGTTTGCCTATCGTAACAGTCTGCCTGAATTATTTGCGGGAGGATAGGCGAGTCTGCAATTCTGCGATCGCGGCAGCAACGTCAGCATCAGCAGAGATCTCGCCGGACGTACGAGCTCGAAAGAATGTTTCTTCCTGCGGCTCGCCTCTAAAGGACGTCGAGTGCGTCTCTTCTGGTAACGGGACTGTCACATCTGGTTCAAGACCGATATGTGCATAGTTCCGATCATCAGGTGAATAGAACTTCGCGGTGGTCAGCTTTAGACCAGTTTCACCTGGCAGATGGATAATGCTCTGCACCGACCATTTTCCGTACGTCTTGCGTCCGACAATCGTTCCGCGATGATGATCTCTAATCGCTCCTGCCACAATTTCACTCGCACTCGCACTGTTTTCATCAACCAAAAGAGTCAATGGATAGTGGCGAACATTATTTCCGTGAGCCTGGAAGACCTGAGTCTGCTCTGGAGCTCGGCCTTTGGTAGATACCAATACGCCTTGAGCAATGAAACGCTCGATTACGGCCGCTGCGGTTTCCAACAAACCACCAGGATTACCTCGCAGGTCCCAAATGAGAGCCTTCATGCCTTTTCGTTCCAGTTCTCGCAAAGCAACATCCAACTCTTCAGCGGTATTACTTTGAAAACCTTCCATGCGGATGTAACCGATGCCTCGGGCTTCATCGAGAATCACTTTGCGCGTGATACTATGAATCTGAACTCGCTGACGAGTGAATACGTTTGATTTCTCTGTCCCAGAAGTGGTCTCAAACGTCAGCTTGACCTGACTTCCACTGTTACCGCGAAGCAGGCGAGCCGCATCGTCTGTGGTCAAATCTCTGCAGTCAGTCCCGTCGATCTCCACGATATAGTCGTTCGGTTCCAGTCCGCCGCGTTCCGCCGGGCTGTCCAGCAATACGTTCACGAGATGCATCCCGCGTCCTTTGACGCCCTTCATCTCAATGCCGATTCCCACGAGTTCACCCTGAATACTGCCAAACAGGTCGTTGTAGCGATCAGGTGTCAGGAAGTTGCTGTATTCATCAAGAGCGTTGCAACCGCCGAAGATGTATTCCATGACAACGGCTGGACCAGAGATCCCAAGCTCACGATTACACAAATCGCAAACGCTTGTTATCGAAGCCCGAGCGTCAAGTCGCGTTTCAATACGACGATTCCAGTAGTCCTTGATCAGAATACTACGAACTCGCTCAATTCCATCTTCATTGCCGAGTTTCACATTGCGACCTAGAAACTTATCGTTCTTCAACGCCATGTAAAGACTTTCTGTTCCGTGGGCGGCAAAGCGAGTCACCGAAATGCTGTCGACGTATTCGTATTGCACACGTGAAAGGATGTCCTCATAAAGATCAAGCGCCTCAGCGCGACCTTTGGTGAGCAACTGGTTTTCAAAACTGCGATCGGAATAACGACGATCGACACCAAAGTGAATCCGAGTCCGACGCAGAGCGTATGTCAGGCCTTCGTCATTCTTCCATGCTTCGATTGCTGCTTCGTACAGTGTAATAGCATCGACCCACTGATGACTGTTTTCCAGCTGTTCGCCTGCCAGTCTTGCTTCTTCAGCATTCGCATATCGGGATAAATCAACGCCGGAAAAATCCTTCGCGGCCGCTGCAAAAGAGAACAGCAACAAGCCTAGCGATAGAAATATGATGGTCTGGATTCTTTTCGCCCATGACTTCACCGGCATGATATTCCCCTAGACCATTGCAGCAAGAATTGCAGCTTCCGGTCAAATTTCTCAGTAGCTCGTCACCGAGCGGCGTCATGCCTTGCGATTTGATTCCTTCCCTGAAATCAGACTAAAAATCGTTGCCGTGCCGACAACTGTGATTATTCGCCGCAAGTGGACGTCCCCATCCACCTTAGCAACGACCCCCAATCAACTTTACGACATTTTGAATATATGGCGAGAATGCGCGATGGTCAAACGCGGAATCCCGGCAGAGTCTCGTTCTGCGGCAGAACCCTGAAAGTCCACTAAAAGCCCGCATTTTCCGTTGCTTCACAAATAGAAGTCACTGTAGCAACATACTGATTGCACCGATTGGATGAAGGATCCGTTCCCATACATCGCATCCGTGATGGAGGACGGCCTTCCAGACCGTCGCAAAAATGGTTTGGACGGCCTTGGAACGCCGTCCTAACGTCAATTGTTGCCTGCCGATCGCCTAAGAATAGAGGGCAGGGTCATAACAGCAATCGCTCAATACCAGGATTTCAACGAATTCTGTTTCCCACCAGAGAGCCTGAGTTGGCTCCGGTTCCACAGAATTTCGCTTGAGTTGTTCTTTTGAGGACGACGGGATACCGTTTCCACTTCCGAATGCGCAGAGCGATTCGATGCTCTGCCGCGATGTCTCTGAAAGGTAAGTTTATGCTTCTCCCGATTCGTTCCTTGATGATGGTGATTGGTCTTGTCTGTTTAAGCA
>JAYVNW010000122.1:0-3301 GCA_043758225.1 Candidatus Kuenenia sp.
GCACTTTGGGTCGGCAACCGCATGAATTCCGGCTGGGACAAACTATTTCTGCGTGCGCGCGAGTCTTTTCATGATCGTTTTTGGAATCCGGCGAAGAGGTGTCTGTTCGACGTTGTCGATCTGAATCATGAACCAGGTGTCAACGACGGTTCAGTGCGGCCGAATCAGATTCTTGCAGTGGGAGGCCTGCCCTTGAATCTGTTGTCGCCGGTTAAGTCTCAACTGGTTCTTCAGATCGTGGAGGATCGACTGCTGACACCAATGGGATTGCGCTCACTTGATCCTCAAGATCCCAGCTACTGTGGCACATACTCGGGCAACGTCAGAAAACGCGACGGCGCGTATCATCAAGGGACTGTCTGGCCCTGGCTCAAAGGGCCATTTGTGGAAGCATGGCTTCGCGTACGCGGCAATACTTTTGCCAATCGCCAATTTGCACGTTCTTGTTTTGTGCAGCCGCTTCTGGATCATTTGCAGCTCGCCGGATTGGGGCACGTATCGGAAATTGTGGACGGCGACCATCCGCATCAGCCAGCAGGCTGTCCATTTCAAGCCTGGTCTGTCGGCGAGTTGCTGCGAATGATGAAGATGGTTACTGAATCGGCAGAATCTGCGACATGAGGCAATCCGGTTATTCTGAATATTTTCTGCAGATAAACTGTAGGGGTATTTCAGGTCGTGCCGATGAAAGCAGTGGTAAGAATTTTCTGTGATCGTCAGGGGTGGCGATCGCTCCTTCGAGGATATTTCAGAAGGTAACAACAAGATGCGAAAGCACACGATTCTAGTCAAGGCCGCCAGCATCGCTGTGTGCTTTGGGATTCTCCTGTCCAGCACGGCGTCTGCATTCGAAGGAGGCCGTTCACAGGTCGCTCGCGATGTCGAGCTGACAAGAGATGGAACTCTATACGGTCAGATTTACACATCTGAAGGCCGCGTAGTAGAAAATGCCGCAGTTGAGCTTCGCTACCAGGGGACGACTGTCGCTCGGGCGATGACCGGGGAAAATGGTGATTTTGCAATCACTGGAGTTCGTGGTGGTGCCCATGACCTGTCGATCGGAACAGCGACGACTTCGGTTCGACTTTGGAAGAATGGCACAGCACCAGAAGGTGCAGTGGAAAGTCTGGTCTTCGCTGGCGACGAAAACATTGTCCGCGGACAGGCTTGCGACGAATACGGAAATCCATGCAACACATGTGCACCGCCAAGCTCCGGCTTTGGATTGATTGATGTAGTCACGCTGGCAATGGTTGGTACCGCTGTCACAGCGCTGGTCTACACGATCAAGACCAACAACGACGTGAAGGATCTAAAAGCTCAACTCGCATCACCATAATTTGATAGCAAGGCATGATGACTCATCAGCCGAAACCACAATCTGAAGAATGAAACAGCCCGCAGTTCCCTGCGGGCTGATTTTGTTTTTGGCGGACGAAGCGGCTGACGACAAGACGTTGCCGTACGCTTTAAAGCGCGCCTTCACCAGTAATGACTACGCGAATCGTACGAAATAAGATTTTGACATCATTCCAGACACAGCAGTTCTGCAGATACAACAGGTCGTACGAGACTTTGCGGCGAAAGCCTTCCAGTTCGTTGTCGTAGCCGTTGACAACCTGTGCAATCCCAGTGAGCCCCGGTTTCAGGCCCAGTCGGTCGATGAAATTTGGAATCTGATCCTGCAACTTCATCATGAATTCGGGACGCTCTGGGCGTGGTCCAATCAATGACATATCGCCTTTCAGGATATTCCAAAGCTGTGGCAGTTCATCGATTCGCGTGCGTCGCAGCAATCGACCGATCGGCGTAATTCGCGGGTCGCTTTGTTGAGCGAACTGCGCACCATTTTGCTCCGCATCGTGACGCATTGTCCGGAATTTGTAGATGGTGAATGGCTGTCCGAAGTGACTGAGTTCACGTCGGTCGCGTCCGGGTTGACGACGGTTTGCCTCAGAAGGCAATGGCTTTTTCTGGGCGCGGCGATCATTCTTTTGCTTCTTGCGCAAATTAAGTCCGACGCGAGTTTGCGAGTAGATCATATTGCCTGGTGAAGTCAGCTTTATCAGCATTGCAGCCGTTATCGTCAATGGACATGTTGCGATCAGCAGGAAGAGAGCGGCGAAGATATCAAATGTCCGCTTCCAGAATCGCAAAGAGGGCGAGAGGCAGCGAATGTTTTCTCTGACTGTGTCGAGTTCCAGCCGCGTAAGCCATTCGGTGCCCTGGAGCTCGATTGTATGTTGAGCGACGAGTTTGGAGAATGCAGCGTCGTGAGGACGTCGAGTCGCAGGTGGGCGAATTTCGGTGGATGGTTCTACGACCGAGGTGGCGTTCATGGCACAGGAATTCCGAGCAGACTCAATGGTGTATGGGACAGGAACCGTGGTTTCTGCACGAAGCCTGATTCAATCGAAATCTTAGGATATGCAGCGCTGCTTTCGCCACGGATAATGCTGGAATCCCTGCCCATGCCTGTTCACGACTGTCAATGGTCACCTCTATGCAGCGATGTTGATCTTCGGCAACAGTTCCAGCTGTTTTCGCTGCTGCCATTTTGTCGTTGCAATACGATTAATCGTTGCAGCTTGCAAAGCTGTCCGTCGCGGCGGCAATTGTCTGGACGATATCGGCGTCGGTGTGAACAGCCGATACGAACATCGCTTCATACTGGCTGCAGGGTAAATATACGGCGCGATTCAGCATCCCGTGAAAGTATCGGGAGAACTTTGCGGTGTCGGAGGTAGTCGCTGAGTTCAGATCAGTCACGTTCTGTGATGTCAGGAAGACCGTTAACATGCTGCCGATACGATTGATGACAACATTGACTCCAGCGGCATCTGCAGCAGTCCGAAATCCTTCTGCCAGCTTCTGTCCTGCTTGCTCCAGTCGCGGGTACGGATTCTGCTCGCGGATCAGGTTCAGCATCGCGATACCAGCCGCCATGGCGACGGGATTGCCTGACAATGTGCCAGCCTGATAGACCTTGCCGACTGGCGACACGGTATTCATGATGTCCGCTCGACCGCCATAGGCACCAACCGGCATTCCAGCGCCGATGATCTTGCCCAGCGTCGTCATGTCCGGAATGACCCCGAACAGTTCCTGAGCCCCTCCAGCGGCAACTCGGAAGCCCGTCATGACTTCATCAAAGATCAGGACCGTGCCGTATTCGGTGCACAGTTGACGCAATAATTTCAAAAATTGTAGCGTTGGAATAACGCATCCCATATTTCCGACGACGGGTTCTAATATCACGGCAGCCAGTTGGTCGCCATTTTTTCGGAATGCCGTTTCGAGG
>JAYVNW010000123.1:0-8119 GCA_043758225.1 Candidatus Kuenenia sp.
ACTTTCGCCGTATCTGCATTTCGGGCACATTTCGGTTCACCAGGTCTTCGAGGAACTTGCTGCTACAGAAAAGTGGTCGATCGAGAAACTAGCAAACCCCAAAATAACTCGCGGCAGTCGCGCGGGTTGGTGGGGTATGTCGGAAAATGCAGAATCGTTTCTGGATGAACTCATTACGTGGCGCGAACTTGGATTCAACATGTGTTCGCGGCGACGAGATTTTGATCGATACGAATCACTCCCCGAGTGGGCTCAAACCACGCTGCGAATTCATCAGTCTGATCCTCGTCCGATTGTGTATTCATTCGATCAAATGCGAGCGGCCGATACGCACGACAATCTCTGGAATGCAGCTCAAAATCAGCTCACAACCACAGGACGAATGCACAACTATCTCAGAATGCTGTGGGGCAAAAAGATTTTGGAATGGTCCGCGACACCGCGCGATGCTCTCAGCACAATGATTGAGCTCAACAATCGATTTGCGGTCGATGGTCGCAATCCAAATTCGTACTCGGGCATCTTTTGGGTGCTCGGACGCTATGATCGCGCATGGGGACCAGAACGCCCGATCTTCGGAAAAGTTCGTTACATGACTTCCGCAAACACCGCCCGCAAATTGCACCTCAAAGGCTACCTGCAACAGTTTTCCCCAGAGTAGGCTGAGCGGCTGGTTTCTTGCGGCTATTCCGCACCGCCCCACGCAGAAATTCAGATTTCTTCCCGGATCGGCACTCAATGTGCCATACCGCAAGGCAGAGTCGGATTACTTCATCAGTTAAGGATGCCGCATCAGCGTGCGCTGTTTTTAGCCCCGACGGCATAATTCTTCTCAGACGGGCATTCTTACGACATTTGGTTCCCCCAGAATATTCGCCATCAATGAAACTTCGTTCATTTCACTGGATTACGGTCGCCTTGGTTCTGGCTACGGTTATTGTCGCCATGATCTGCGCGTTTGCGATTCAGAAAGGCAACCGGGCCGAACAAACCAGCGACGACATTTTTCGTAACTATCATCTTCGAGTCCGGTTAAAGGATATTTTGTCGTCTGTAAAGGACGCTGAGTCTGGCGAGCGTGGCTTTTTAATTACGCGGAATGAAGAGTACCTCAAGCCATACGACGCCGGTCTAAAACAGGCTCTGGATGATCTTGATGCGTTGCGGGAATCTGTCGTGAGTCGGGAACTGCGGCCTGAGTCGTTGGCCAGATTGAGCACTCTGGTCAAAGATCGCCATCGTGAACTTGAAGAAACCATCTCATTACTTAGGAACAGGCAGGGTGATGAGGGGTTCGGTCTGGCTCGTGACGAGATGGAAACAAATCGTGGCCGCGAAATCATGGAACAGCTTCGCCAAGACATCGCTGAACTCCTGCAAGACCTGGACAACCGGCTGGACATTCTGCATCAGGAAGCATCCGATCTGAAAGCCAGCCATATTGTGCTCATTAGTATTGGCCTGCTGGTCAGCATCGGCACGTTTGTTGCTGCTGCGATTGTGACAAGTCTTGAACGGCGTCAACGTGCAGTTGCGGTTGAAACAATGGAGGCTCAACGAGAACGATTGATCGCCATCGTTGATTCAGCGCTTGATGTTGTGATCTCCGTCGATGATGACGGTCGGGTCGTCATGATGAATCCAATTGCGGAAGAAGTCTTTCAGCGTCGCGAACGTCACATGCTTGGACAGCCGCTGGAACTGTTGATTCCGAGACGTTTCCACGCCACTCATCGGAAGCATCTCAAAGAATTTGCCGACGAACATATGGCACGCAAGCGAGTAATGGACGGCGGCCTCATCTATGGTCTGCGCGCAGATGGTTCTGAATTTCCTGCGGAAGCGTCAATCTCGCGCATGGTCGTCAAAGATCGTCGGTTATTTACCGTAATTCTGAAAGACGTGAGTGAACGCGAATCCGGACGAATTCGAATCCGCGAACAGAACGCCATTCTTGCCAGAATTCGGGACGCAGTACATGTCCGCGATCTCGAGGGCCGAGTGGTATTCTGGAATGAAGGTGCTGAAAAACTTTACGGCTGGTCGGCTCAGGAGGCTCTCGGAAAACATGCATTCGAACTTCTGAAAAGCGCTGACAATGCAGCGGACTCAGTGATTCGGGAACAAGTCAATCTGCTGGGAGCATGGCATGGTGAGCGCCGTCCTACGACGCGAGATAATCGCGAACTCCTTGTTGAGTCTCGACGTTCCTTGATTGTTGATGACAACCTTCGACCTGTTTCGCAGCTGATTATTGATATCGATGTTACCGAAGATCGACTTCGCCAGCAGCTCGAACGGCGTTCGCAGCGTCTGGAAAGTATTGGCACGCTGGCCAGCGGAATCGCTCATGATCTCAATAACGTCCTCACGCCGATCACCATGGGTGCTAAGCTGCTGAAACGGCCAGCCAGCGATGGTCAGCGCAACGAAATTATCAATTCAATCACAGCCAGCGCCGAACGCGGTGCGGGGATGATTCGCCAATTGCTGGCTTTTGCCGGCGGAACTCCCGGGCCTCGCGAAGCGGTCAACGTCAGTGAACTGCTGGAAGAGGCCCGCGCAATTCTGGCCCCCACCCTGCCGAAAACAATCACATTGAATATTGAACTCAATGCCGTGCTGTGGCCGGTTCGCGGTGACGCCACGGAACTGTCGCAAGTGTTGATGAACCTTGCGATCAACGCTCGCGATGCGATGCCCGATGGCGGCCGACTGTCGATCGAAGCGTCCAACACGACTGTCCAGAAAGATCAGGGCGGCGGCGATGCGCTTCCACCCGGACGTTATGTACAGATCTCCGTGATCGATAATGGTATTGGCATCGCACCACATTTGATTGACAAAGTCTTTGATCCGTTCTTCACGACAAAAGAACAAGGCAAGGGAACGGGCCTTGGGCTGGCAACATGCATGGGAATCGTCACGCATCATGGTGGCACAATGTCCGTTGAAAGCTTCGTAAATCAGGGAACCCGTTTCAACGTCGTATTGCCGGCCGAACAACAGCCTGCACCAGAATCTTTACCGGTCTCCGAGGAATCTCCTTCCATGGGTTCAGGGGAAACCATTCTGTTGGTAGACGACGAAGTCAGTATCCTGCAAATGTCGAAAGTCACGCTGGAGTTTTCCGGCTACCACGTGCTGACAGCAAACAGTGGCCTACAGGCACTGGAAGTCTGTCGACAAAATCAGCAGCAGATCCGAGCCGTCATCGTGGACATGATGATGCCCGAAATGGATGGACTTCAAACGATTGCGGGACTGCGTCGCATTAAATCCAACTTATCTATCATCGCCAGCAGCGGTCTTCGGAAACCTGATCAAGGTTCAGGGGCAATCGAAGGGACTCAAGCGTTTCTTCCAAAACCTTACAGTGACGATCAGTTGCTGGCGACTCTTCGTCAGGTGCTGCGATGACGCCGATAATTTTTCAGATCCATCAGCACAACCATGAATGAATTCGAGAACAACTGCAGTACAGCCCTGATATTTTTCTCCTGTCGGACTTTCTTCAAACATGCCACGCTTACTTGTTGTCGATGACGAATCACTGATTCTGGACAGTTTCCGTTTTGCCTTTCCGATGCCTGATTACGAGGTCATCACAGCCACGACGGGCCGCCAGGCACTCGACCTGTTTACAGCGGCATTACCGGACGTCGTCGTCTGTGATATCAAACTTCCAGACATGACAGGCATTGATCTGTTTCACAAACTGCACGCTCTTGATCCGAAGATCCCCATTGTCCTGATGACCGGCCATGGAACCGCAGGCACTGCGATCGATGCGATGCGGGCTGGAGCTTTCGAATACGTGCTGAAGCCTCTTGATCCGGATACGCTGATTCCGCTGGTTGAATCCGCCGCCGAAACAAGTCGGTTGATGCGTGTTCCTGCGCAGCTTCCGGCTGGGGAGCATTTTGGTTCAGTTCCCGTGGATTCGGCCGACATTCTGATCGGATCGTGCCCGGCAATGCAGGAAGTTTACCGCGCGATCGGTCGTGTCTCGCCGCAGAATGTCACAGTCCTGATTCTTGGCGAAAGCGGCACCGGCAAGGAGGTCGTCGCTCGTGCAATCTACAACTACAGTCAACGCAGCGAAAAAGCGTTCCTCGCCATTAACTGTGCGGCGATACCAGAACAACTTCTGGAAAGCGAATTATTCGGACACGAAAAGGGATCGTTTACAGGGGCGGATCGCAAGCGTATTGGCAAGTTCGAGCAGTGTTCCGGTGGCACGCTGTTTATGGACGAAATTGGTGATATGACGCCATTGATGCAGACAAAAGTTCTTCGTGTACTGCAGGATCAACAGTTTGAACATGTGGGAGGCAATGAGACCATTCAAACAGATGTTCGATTGATTGCTGCCACAAACCGTAATCTGGAAGCTATGATCAGTCGTCGTGATTTTCGCAGTGACTTGTTTTATCGCCTGAATGTGTATTCGATTACGATTCCTCCATTACGCGAACGAGGCGACGATATTCGTTTGCTGGCGGAACACTTCTGCCGAATATTTGCGAAAGACCTTGGCAAGCAGATTACGCACATCTCGGCGGAAGCAGTGCAGTTGATGATGAAGTATCACTGGCCCGGCAATGTTCGTGAACTGCAGAGCGTCATCAAACATGCGATTCTGGAGGCGACCGGCCCTGTGCTGGTTCCTGCATTTTTGCCGGAGATGTTTTTTGCAAATCCGCCGGCTCATCAGAATTCAGAAAATGCGATTTCAGCGGCACCGGCTGCGGCTGAATCGTTGCCTGACGAAGTACTGCTGGCGACCCACAACCACGATGACCGCACAACCGACTGGGATGCGGTCGTGGCAAAGCTCCTGGGATCCCGCAGCGAATCGATCTACGATGAGACGCTGCATATCATGGAACGCAGCGTCATTTGCCGCGTCCTGCGTCATACTCAAGGTAACCAACTTCAGGCCGCGCGGCTGCTTGGGCTGTCTCGTGCAACGTTGCGAGTCAAATGCCGTTCGTTGGGAATCACGATCGAAACGGTCGTTGGCGAAGGCTGAAAGTCTCAGCGTGAGTTTGAACTTGTCGCAAATTGTCTGTCAATCTACGCTTCCTCGTTCTGAAACGGTATTTTTTGTTTCAAACGAACTTCCGAAGGATCGGGAGAGAGACACGCGTGGCCCAGCATTTTGATTTTTGCCGCACGATGACAGCTCTGTGCGAAGATATCTGTCGACGACATCCTGAATTTCAGCATGTACGCATGCCGGAAGTCGCTGTGACGTTCGCGCAGACCCGGTCACCAGTCGAATGGGGCATTCAGGCTCGACTGACACCGCTGCGGTTTGAAGGCGGCTCCCGCGTTGAACGACGACGCGGACGTTTGTGGACTGTGCAACGTGTGACACATCATGGCCACGAAGCTCTTTATATCCTGACGTTTTTTCTACCTCGATTTCTGAACCTGTCGTTCGAAGAAAAGATGATCACGGTATTTCATGAGCTGTATCACATCAGCCCGGAATTCAACGGAGACATCCGTCGTTTTGGTGGCGCGTGTTACATGCACACTGGAAGTCAGAAAAGCTACGATCGGCAGATGGGTGTATTCGCAAACGAATATCTGCGCATGAAAGCTCCTGAAGAACTCGTACGATTCATGCGGTACAATTTTTCCGAATTGCAGATACATTGTGGACACGTGATGGGACTGCGGATCGCCATCCCGCGTCTGATTCCCATGGAAAAAACTGCTTGAGTTGCTCGCGATTATGAACGGTATCACAAACGCTCAAACAGCGTCTGGATGCGCAACACAGCGCCGTTGTCGGGGAACGTATGGTAGGAGTGAATTACAAAGCCTTCCGGCAGCAGATCGCATTTCAGCAGGCTCAGGCAATCCGGACTTGCCGCACTTGACCCCGGTAAGACAATGGCCAGCGTCGCAGTTTTGGCGTCGGTCTCCAATTCTCTATGCAGTGTCAGGTAGATATCTGCTGATACCGATTCCAACTGGTAGCTGCAGTGATATCGAACGTCTTTCGTCTCTACGGTATGGGTTCGATAACCAATCAATCGCCGATCCACCATGCACATCTGCGTTGGCAAAGGCGAGAATTTCGACGTCGCAATTTCCGTCAGCGTACTATGCTGTGTGCGGTATTCCAGCAAATGACCGTTGCGTCCCAGCCTCAATGTGGCCTGAGCATTGCCAACCTGGACGCGTGTTTCGCTCACAGTTTCAAACAGCTCCGGGTGTACGGAGCGTTCATAAACGCGAAGCACCATATCGGCGACATCAGTGCGCGCGTATTCAACAGGCATGGCAATCAGCTTCAAACGATTCGAATTGATCCATTGCGAACTCTGCCCAATGGCCACATGGCGCATCATTCTGATTCAGAGTTGTTTCAGAATCACCTCGATGATTCTAGGCGAAGTCCATCATTGAAGGAAACAGTGGAATTGCACGATTGCCACGTCAATCGAAAACATTCAGCATGACCCAAATCCACGACGCTGACTGTTGACATCAGTGAAGCGACTCCAAATACGCGATGAGGTCCGCAAGCTGCTCTGGACTGAGATTCCCGACGATCCCGATCGGCATCATCGAGATTTCCGGTTTGACACGGTCTTCGATGTTTTGCTGATGCAGCTCGCATGAGATACCAGTGGCGTCGCGCAGAGTGACTGTTTCCACGCTTTCGAGAGCGACGAAGCCGGTGTCGACTTTGCCGTCGTCCATCGCAAACGCCCAGGTGTCGAAGCCCTGAGCGATTTTCCTGCTGGGATTCAGAATCGATTCAATCAATTCGGCTCGTTTGTAGCGCTTACCGATGTCAACCAGATGCGGCCTGATTCGCTCCACTTCTGACGATCGTAGTCAGGGCCAGTAGTGTCTGGCCGAGTTCCCCACCATTTTGGACTATCAACGGTGAATTCACCTTCGCGGTGATAGAGACGAATCAATGTGTTCCAGATTTCACGGCAAAGTGCTTCGTCACGGCTGGTGCTGAGGACTTTGAAGAGGCTATCAACGGTTTTCGGATCGTGCTTGCGTTTGAGCGCGGCAATGCATTCGTCGATGGAATCAAGATCAACAAGTGCTTTGACGGCAAGATGCGCGATGACACGGTCGGGATCTGGTTGTCGCCATGCAGGAATCAAAGCAGTTCCGACGGCACTTCACCACCTGGCACCAGATGAGTCGGGCGGCCGGACAGATCGGTGATCGAGTCATCGACCTTCAGCCCCATCGCGTGATACACGATTGCACAGAAGTCTTCGACGCCGATTTTGCGGGCAGTTGGATATTCGGCCTTGCCGTTTGTGCTGCCGATGACCTGACCGTGGCGATAGCCGCCGCCCGCCAGCAGAATGCTCTGCGCCTGAGGCCAATGGTCACGGCCACCTTTACCGTTGATTCGCGGTGTATGTCCGAATTCTCCGGCAACGACGACCAGAGTATCGTCCAGCATGCCGCGATCGGCCAGATCCTGAATCAGCACGCCGACACACTTGTCATGCTGCGGAAGTTTCTTTTTCAATGCGGGTGCGATATTCGAATGGTCGTCAAAGTAACCCGTGTTGAGTGATACGTAACGCACGCCAGCCTGAATCAGTCGCCGAGCCAGCAGAGCCTGCTCGCCCCAGCCCTTGCCGTAGCGTTCACGCAAGGCAGGATCTTCTTCAGACACATCGAACGCTTTGCGAACTCGACCAGACAGCACCAGATCCATCGCCTGATGATCGACCGCATCCATCTGATCGAACAATCGATTACGATCAATCTGCTTCTTCAAACTGTCGAGCTGTGTTCGCAATGCGACACGATCAATCACACGGCTTTGCGATAATCCATCGACCAGTGAAAAGCTCTTGTGGTCACCCGTCGGAAGCTGACCGGCTTCATTGCCGTAACTGAAGTCGCCGTATCGAAACGGATTCGTGTTGACGCCCAGCCAGGCACCGCCGTGAAATCCGAAACCGCCATCGTTCATGTTGACATTGGCCAGAGACCCCGGCTGCGTCGGCCCGAGCAGATGCGATGCCACAGCGCCCATGGATGGGTATCGAGGTTTGCGGTCACTGCCATTCGCACCGAGTCGTCCGGTGAGCATCCAGTGAGCCGCCGCCCAGTG
>JAYVNW010000124.1:0-9826 GCA_043758225.1 Candidatus Kuenenia sp.
TTGGACTGCTGACATTATCAGGCCGATACGCATCGAGTGAAGCAATCGTCGGCCCTAGAATGATCGAATCAAAAAATGCTTCTTCACCGAGATCGCATGTCGGAGCGATCCCGGTCAGCGTGAAGTCTCCGATGTCTTGCCACAAATCCAGCGTCTCGACCGTCCACTCACTGGGAGCTGCATCGCTCACCGCGATTGCCGCCCAGCCGGTCAAATTTGGACCAGCAACGTAGCGTCCCTTGGCGGACTTGGCATCCGGCCAATCTCCATCGGCAGCAAGTTCGATCATCACGCTGCCTTCGCCGCGCTTCTTCCATGCAAGCCGCAGAAAACGGAACTCACCTGGCTGCGGCAGTTCGCGAATTCGAAAATTCCAGCCGGGTATTTTGGCACCATCGCGCTGCAGAGGAGTCATTCCCAACGCGGCTGATCCCGCAAAGGCTTCCTCTTTCACCAGCCGACCATTGCCATTCCCGCTGCCTAACGCCGCAAGGAGATTTGGTTGATCCTCAAACAACACAGCCACCGGCTCGGGCCACGCCGCTCCGGCTTTGACCCAGTTTGTCAGTATCGCGATTTCGTGATCAGACAGTTTTTGATTTGGCGGCATCTGCAAGTCTGGATCATCAAACGAGAGTGCTGTCACCAGCAGACTCTTTTCAATATCGCCAGGCACAACCGCCGCGCCTCGATCACCGCCCTGCTCTGCTGCTGACAAAGAATCCAGCCGCAAGTTGCCTTCCTGCTTGTCGGGCCCATGACAGGACACACACTTGGCGGCAAGTACGGAACGTACGTCGTCTACGAATGTTGCCGCGTCGTCATCTGCCCGCGATTCACTACCGAAGATGGCCAAAGCGATGAGGAATGTAAATAACTGCAACACGTTGAGTTGAGTTTGTAAGACGGACTTCCAGTCCGTCGATGTTAACTTCATTCGACGAACTGGAATTCCGTCGTACCCCAGGATTAAGGCTTTGCAACGCACTAAATCAACTCACTAATCGGCGCACCAAACGGCAGGATTGGCATTGGGCGGCCCCCGTAATCGAGGAACGAATCATCGGGGTTGATGCCAAGATGGCGATAGACTGTGGCCCAGAGATCGTTTGGTGTGAGCGGCCGTTCTTCCGGATGTTCGCCTTTGGAATTCGTTGAACCAATGACCTGCCCCGTGCGAATTCCTCCTCCAGCCATAATGAGCGACATGGCTTGCGGCCAATGGTCGCGGCCGGGTTGTTTGACTCCCGTTTGTGTGCCGATGCTGTTTTCAATTCGCGGCGTGCGTCCGAATTCACCAGTGACGACGATCAGCGTTTTTTTGTCGAGGCCGCGTTGATATACGTCTTCGATCAATGCGGTGACAGCCTGATCATAGATTGGTAATCGCACATTCAGGTCGTCCCAGATGTGACAGTTCACTGCATGCGAGTCCCAGTTGTATGTGCCCTGCTTGAGAGATGAAATGCCGGATTGATAAGGATTCTCCATTACCACAGTGACAAAGCTGACACCGGCTTCTACCAATCGGCGAGCCATCAAGGCTCGTTGGCCCCAGCAGTGGCGACCGTAACGATCGCGGAGTGCATCAGGTTCGCGCGTCAGATCAAACGCTTTCTTTGCGGCGTCGCCCATGAGCATGCTGACGGCTCGCTGCTGGTAATGATCGATCGAATCCATCATCTTTGATGCATCAACTTTTCGTTCGATGCGGTCAAGGCTTCCAAGCAGCTTCATGCGGTCGTCGACTCGACCTGAAATCGCGGCGTTGAGTTCGATGTTGGGAATGGAAAAGTTTGGCTGCGTCGGATCACCCTGGACGTTGAACGGCAGATACGCCTGACTCAAATACGCAGGCCCCTGAGCGAAGACATCGTTGATGCGGCCACCGGGATTCAGTGAGACGTAATTCGGAACGCCTCGGTCGATATGCTCACGGCACTTGGCCACGATCGAACCCGTACACGGAGCATCGTTCACGGTGTTGACGGGAGTCGCCGGAACACGCCCGGTCATCATGCGTTTATGACCACCGCCGTGATCCGCGAAGTCATGTGAGATCGATCGCACGACAGCGTACTTATCAGCAATCGCGGCATGACGTGGCATAAGTTCGCAGACATCGAGTCCAGGAACGTTTGTCGGGATCGGGCGAAAGACACCGCGATAGTCCGAAGAAGCTTCGGGCTTCATGTCGTACATATCCATGTGCGGCGGTCCACCTGGCAGCCAGACAAAGATGACGGATGTCTCTTCATCAACAAAGCGACCGGCTTCCTTCGCCTGAGCTTGCATGCGAAACAAATCGGGCAACGCCAGACCACCAACGCCCAGGACTCCGACCGTCAGCATTTCGCGTCGCTTTACCGGTCCGGAACATGTTTGTCTTCGGTTTTTCATTGATCTACTCTTTTGTAATAGTCTCATCCAGATTCAGCAGCAGGTTAGCCATCATCGTCATTGCCGCGTGATGTGCGGGATCAAGGTTGTCCGTGCGAGGTGATGCGCCGATGACGAGGAGTTTTTCGGCCTCAGCAGGCGTCGCCTGGTAGTGAGCGAGTTGTTCCGCGTGGACTCGGTTGAGCACTTTAATTTCATGATCCGCTGCTGTTCTGCCAGTGCAGACCGCGAAACCGAATGCGAGTTGCTTGTCTGCAGAATCGCCACCTTCGCGAATCATGCGCGCTCCCAGAAGACGTGATGCTTCCACGTATTGCGTGTCATTCATCAGGACCAGCGCCTGCAACGGTGTATTGGTGCGAGCGCGACGGGCGACGCAGGTTTCGCGGGACGGTGCATCGAACGCCATCAACGACGGCGGCGGTGCCGTGCGTTTCCAGAATGTGTACAAACTGCGGCGATAGAGCGCACCTCCATCGTCACGTTTGTAGTTCTGAGTCGTACTACCGACAAATGCAACCGACTCCCAGATGCCACTCGGTTGATAAGGTCGCACGCTCTTGCCGCCGAATTCTTCGATAAGCAGGCCACTCATCGCCAACGCACTGTCACGGACCACTTCGGCATCCAGACGAAATCGCGGACCCCGAGCGAGAAGTTCGTTCTCCGGGTCAACAGACAATAGTTCCTGCGACACATTGGACGCTTGACGATAGGTGCTCGACATTACGAGCAACTTTTGAAACGCTTTAATATCCCAGCTGCTCTCGATGAATTCCACCGCCAGCCAGTCGAGAAGTTTTGGATGCGTCGGCCAGCGTCCCTGCATGCCAAAATCTTCTGCCGTCTTGACAATGCCGACGCCGAAATACTGCTGCCAATAACGATTTACTGCGACGCGAGCTGTCAGTGGATGAGACGGATCAGTCAGCCACTTTGCCAGCCCAAGGCGATTCTTCGGCGCGCCTTCCGGAAGTGGCGGAAACATGGCTGGCACGTTTGCTTCGACCTTATCGCCGGGCTTGTCATATTCGCCGCGCTTCAGCACGAACGTGTCGCGCGGCATTGGCAGGTCTTGCATGATCATCGTGACGGCAACTGCGCCGTCGATGTCGGCGCGTTGCTTCGTCAGATCGTCCAACTGTTTTTGAAGTGGCTCAAAAGCGATACGTGTTTTGGGATGTACGACTTGTAAGAAGTGCTCTCGAATGAGTTTCGCTTGTTCCGGAGTGCGTTTGTCCGTTTCGACTTTGATGGCATCGCGAACGGGCTGAGGCACGGTGGATTTTTCGATGCTGCGATCATGTGCTTCCCATGCAAGCTGCGATTCGAACGACTGGCCGTTCTGCGGGGTGCGAGTGACAATGCCAGCGGTGTCCCAATAAGCCAGTCCGCCGAATTGCGTGAACGCCCAACCGTTGAGTTCCGCGCCAGGTTTCAGGCCGACGTGAGCGGTATCGACTTCCAGACGAACCCATTCGCCAGTTTTCGGCAAAGCTCCCATGGGACGATGGTTTTCGCCAGTGCCGGAATCGAATGGAATCAGATCTTCGCCCCAGAACGCGCGGTGACTCCAGACGCCATCATTGAACTGTAGCATGACAGTCTTTGGCGGATTGGCTGGATCAATCCAGCAATACGCGAATAGCTTGTCACCTTCGCCGATTTTCAGTGTCGGATTGGCTCCGGTAAAAAAGTGCTGGCTGAGCGCCGGAGCTTCGCGTCGCGTCGATTTGCTACCCGTGTGAACAGGATGATCCGGTGCGGTGACAAATTCCCATGCCGAATCGCCCTGCTGCTGAGCTCCGGCTGGCTCTTCATCGTCGATCCAGATGAATTCAGCAGGTTCAGCAACGCTGGCAGCGGTGCCAGGATTCGCAATGCCGGGGTCCACATAGTCCACTGCGGCCAATGCCGTCACGATCTGTTCTCTGATCGTCGGCAGTTTGGCGTCAAGATCTGCGAGCATCGTTGTTTGTTCAGAAGATGGGACGCGAATGGTTGGCGGCGGCGCGAGTGCGTTGCCGTCCATCGCAGCGTCGGCCGAAGCGTTGTAGAAAGCGAAGAGTTGATAAAACTCCTTTTGCGTCACCGGATCAAACTTGTGGTCGTGACAGACCGCACATCCCAGGGTCATTCCCATGAAGATCGTGGACATCGTTTCGGTACGGTCGACGGCGTAGCGTACGAGCACTTCTTCGTTGATCGATCCACCTTCGCTGGTGGAGACATTGCAACGATTGAATCCCGTTGCAATCTTTTGATCGATTGTTGAATCCGGCAATAGATCACCAGCCAGTTGTTCGACTGTGAATTCATCGAAATGCTTATTGTCGTTGAACGCCTTGATGACCCACTCGCGATATTTCCAGAGAGCGCGTTCGTTGTCGAGATGCAGACCGTGCGAATCGCCGTACCGCACCAGGTCCAGCCAGTAGCGGGTCATCTGTTCGCCATAGCGGGGTGACGCCAGCAATCGATCAACAACCCTTTCGTAGGCCTTGGGGTCTGTATCGGCAAGGAAGGCTTTAACTTCATCGGTAGTCGGCGGAAGCCCTGCGAGATCGAGCGTGACACGGCGAATCAATGTCACGCGATCTGCTTCGGTGGACGGTTTCAATCCCACTGCGTCAAGCTTTTCCATTACAAAGCGATCGATCGGATTCCGAGACCATGCTTCGTCGCTGACAGTTGGCATTGCGGGCCGTTCGGGGCGAATGTACGACCAGTGTCCTTTGTATTCAGCTCCCTGCTCGATCCATTTTAACAGCGTATCGATTTGTTGCGGATTCAGTTTCTTGCCGCTTGAAGTTGGAGGCATCATCAGGTCTGGATCTTTTGATTTCAGCCGGGCGATGAGTTCACTTTCGTCGATCTTGCCGGGGACAATAGCCGTGGCGCCGGAATCCAGTTTCATGATCGCACCGTCGTGCGAATCGAGCCGCAGCCCGGCTTTGCGTTCTGCCGCGTCTGGGCCGTGACACTTATAGCAGTTGTCCGACAGAATCGGCCTCACGTCGCGGTTGTAGTTAATTTTATCGTCGGCTCGAACGCCAATGGAGATCGCGGACGCAAGAATGATCGCGATGCAAGCGGATTTGCGGTGAAACGGTTGGGCAACACGCGTCATGAGGTCCCTCAACGAGCAATCGCTGAAAAATGACAGGTAGGCAATAATGTGCGGACCGTGATTACCGCAGAAATTGTGCCGATTGTCAACGATTTGTTTGTGTGCAGAGTGGCGAATCAAGAAGTTCACTTCTTGTTCCGAAGAACTTTGGCGATTCTTCCCGAGGAGCAGCGGAGGCAAGAGTCTCCAGACCAGTGCGTTCCAAGGCTGGAGCCCCGGGACGAGTCACTGGATCGCCGAGCGAAGTCAGCTCAACGTTCATTGCTCAGAAGGAACGTAATCACATCGGCGATCTCCTGTTGTGTCAACGCTGTCGCCAGTCCATTGGGCATTGGGGATACACTGGACGGCACAATTTCCGCAATGTCTGTGCGGGAGATCCGATGCGTCTTCTGAGCATCAACCGAGATGACAATTTCGTCACCACTTTCGCTGGTGACAATCCCACTGACGACACGACCGTCGTTGAGTTCCACCGAAACAGATTCATAACCTCGCACGATGCTGATGCTGGGAAACATCATCGCTTCCAGCAAGTCACGACGATTGCGAGCTCGGCCGATGCTTGTGAGATCCGGGCCCAATCGGCCACCACCATAGCCAAGCTTGTGACACGCATTGCAGGCCGCTTTTTTGCTCATAAAGACTTCATGGCCGCGACGGGTGTCGCCTTCGGGCAACGTCGCCAGAGTCTTTTCCAACGCGGTTGTTTGTTCTTCGAGACTTGCATTCAGCAGTCGCTGCAACTTAAGCCCTTCAGCTTGTACCGAAGTCGGATACTTCTTAAGCATCTGGCTGATAAGATCTGCTCGCAGGCCTCGCAGACCTTTTGATTCTGTTAACCCTGCGACCAGTTTCAGGCCGAAGACTTCGGAACCATCGCGTTCGAATGCAGGCAACAGTCGTGGCAGATCCATTGGGCCGATAGACTGCATTGAATTCAGCAGAGCGTTCAATTGATCGGTCGTGAGTGCCGCTGATGCCAGGCAGTTGCATGCCGATGTTCGCTCATTCAATGATTGGTCGCTCGTGATCAACGTCATCAACATTTGAAAGGTATTCTCGTCAATTGCACGATTTGCCCCGGCAGCGCTGAGTGCTGAGAGTCGAGTTTCTGCAGGCAGCGATTGCTTCGAGGCAATGTTTGACAATGATTGCTGAAGTTCAGGATGTCCCTCCTTCGGAAGTCGCAGATTCAGCACAGCGGCAATGATGGTGGCGACATTTGAATCAGTCGCTTGATTCAATTGGCGGTTGAGTGCATCCAGCCAGGCTGGCGGTGCTGATGAGAGCGTCGTGTGTGCGATTGCGTTGAGGCACATTTCTGTTGCAGGTTTATTGTTGCCGTTCAAATGCTTCTCCAGGAGGCCTTGAATCGCTGGAGAATCCGCGAGTGCTGCGAGTAAGTCAGTAGTGAGTTCCGTTTCGTCTGACGACAAACTCTCGATCTGCGTCAGCCGAGTCTCAAAATAGCTGGCAAGCGATTCGCCCCAGTCTGAGTGGCGTCGCAAGACCCAGACTGCCGTGGCTCTTAGCGCGTCACCTTTTGAGTCCAATTGCGAAAGCACGTCATCAGCAGTTAGCCCGCCGTTACGCATCTGGTCCAGAGCGACGAACGCTGCGCGTTGAGTCCTCGGTGACGATGATGTCAGGCCAGTTCGCGTTTCTTGTGGTGCGGCGGTTTCGATCAATGCGTAAATACAGGCATGTTCACGAATTCGTTCGGCAGCATCTGCGGGAGCTCCTGAGGCATCGTGTTGCGTTGACGTCAGTGTACCCGCGATGCGAAGAATGTCGGCGACTGTTTCCGGTTGGTGAATGCGTCCGATGGCTTCCATCGCAGCGCGGGCAGAGCCAGCGTCTTCGGATGCCGCGATCGTCAACAGCTCCGGCAATGTACCCTTGTCTCGCCACAGGCCGGCGACGTGGGCGGCGGCCTGGCGCACGGTGGCGTCCTTGTCGGTGAGTGCTTCGGCAATCGCATCGCGAGCATCTGCACATTCAATCCCCGCCAGGCACCACACTGCTCGCTGCCGCACGTTTGCGGATGAATGCGTCAGTGGCCCCCTGGAAATCGCAGCCACTGCATCGGGGCCGATTGATCGCAGTATAGCCGTGGCTCGGCGTTGTACGAAGAGTCGCTTGTCGGCAAGCATTATGGACAATTCATTGGTGGTTGCTGCGTTCCAGTCGATTTCAAGTCCCAGTGGATCGGTGACGGATTCGGCACCCTTTCGGCGGACGCGGTAGATTCCGCCGAGCACGTCTGGTTTTGCCAGTTGCGAAGTCGGGCAGCAGACTTTGTACCAGCCGCCTGTGTCAATAATCAACAGGCTGCCGTCGGCGTCTTCAAAGATATCCGTTGGATGAAAGTCCGGATGATCACACGCCAGAAAATCAGTATCGACAGTGTCAAATGTCGGACCATTCGAAATGAGTTCGTGCCTCACGACTTTATGAAGATTGAAATAACAGGCGAACAAATTGTCTGTTGCCAATCCGCTGAATAGCGCATCACTTCCGGCTATCAGACCGCAGGGAGCCGCCGCGCCTTGATGATTGAGCACGGGCATGACATCGCCTGTCATCGGATGTTCGTAGATCGAATCGTGTTTCTTGCCGTAGACACCACCGTAGATGGCATGGATCAGTCCATCGCGACGACCGGCTTCCGGATTTTGAAAAAACGTGCAGCTAAGAAACCGTTCGCCAGTGGAATGGAATGCGACGTTGACTGGATTGTCCATTCCGCCAGTGAGGACAACTTCGATTTCCGAACCATCCGGCTTCGCGCGGAAAATGTGAGACGACCGTGTTACAAACTGTGGCCGGTTGGCAACGTCGTGTTTTTGTTCGGCAAACGCACCCTTGCACCAATACAATCGCCCATCGTGGCCAAGATACGGACCGTGCAAGTCATTGCCGCAACCTGTCAGTGTCGTACCATCAAACCAGACTTCGCGTTTTTCGGCGTGACCATCGTCATCTGCGTCAGTGAACTTCCAGATCTCAGGCGGGGCGGCAACATACAGCGAGCCATTGTGCCAGAGACATCCTTCGGGAAACATCAGCTTGTCAGCAAACAGGGAGCTGCGATCGTAGATTCCATCACTGTCAATATCTTCCAGTCGTCTGATGCTGTGAGGTTTAGCTTCCAGTTGCTTTTCGGCACGTTCGGTCATGCCGCCGGAATCAGTAACGTACAGCCGCCCTTTTTCATCGCGAGCGACCGCAATCGGGCGTCCGACGAGTGAGGGATCAGCGGCGAGTTCGACTTCGAAGCCTTCCGGAATCCGCAACGTCCGTGAACCGATGACTGTTTCACCTGCTACAACAATGTTTGAAAACAGGAGGAGTATGATATACGTTCGCATTTCGATGCCTTTTTGCAGATTCGTCAATCACCTTCTGATTCAGAATGTATCACATCCACTCCGCGTGTCGAATCGTCCGATGTCAGGGAAAAAGGCGGATGTCAGCTTGAGGTTCGATAAAGTACTGACATACTGCGGCAAACCTGTGTCAACGTGGCTGATTTGATATCGCCGGCGCAGGAAGAATCAACTTCAGAAATATGATTCCGCGACCATGTCCCGCCTTGAAATCGTTTTGCATCCTCACCCTGCCCTGCGTTGGAAATCCAAAGAGATTTCTAAGATCGACGCAGATCTTCGAACCATGGTGGAGCAGATGTTTGAGTTGATGTACGAGGCTCGCGGAATTGGTCTGGCGGCGAATCAAGTTGGTCTGCCCTACCGTTTGTTCGTGATCAATCCGACCGGCGACAAGGAAGAGAAGGATCAGGAATTTGTCTTCATCAATCCTCAGATCACCAAAAAGAATGGCAGTGAGACAGACGAAGAAGGTTGCCTGAGTCTGCCGGAAATTTACGGACCGGTCACACGGGCGACAAAGATTGTCGTTGATGCATTCGATCTGGACGGTCAACAATTTGAACTTGAATTGGAAGATCTGCCGGCTCGCGTGGTTCAGCATGAATACGATCACGTGGAAGGCGTGATGTTTACGGATCGCGTGCCAGCGAATTCATTGCAGAAGATACTGCCACTGATCGATGACCTCGAAACGCAATTTCGAAATCGCCAGAAAGAAGGATTGATCGCATCAGATGATGCTTTGCGAGCCCGTTTGCTGGAACTGCAAAAAGCCAGAACCGCATAAGCACCCATGCACTGAATCAATTCATATTCCATTTTCTGACAAGTGACGGTTTCAATCATGTCCCAGCCCGAGTTCTGTGTTTTGTTTGATGTTGATGGCGTCCTGATTGATTCC
>JAYVNW010000125.1:0-1844 GCA_043758225.1 Candidatus Kuenenia sp.
AACGAGGAATTCGCCTCAGGCCGTTAGACCTGGGTTCCAACCGGACGCGACCGCGTTTAGGCTGTTTCTTAATTGCATCGTTTCGGGCCGCGTGAAGAATGAGTGCATCGGTTTGGCTGTATGCGCCTGCCATTAGTTTACTTCATGAGACCCAGAATGCTGCCAGCGTCATTGATTGCCGCAAAGCGTGATCGTCAGGAATTGAATGACGAAGAAATCGCGTTCTTTGTTCAGGGGTTTGCTTCAGAAAGCATTCCCGACTATCAGATGTCCGCGATGGCGATGGCCATTTATCTCAATGGAATGTCACTTCGTGAAGTCGCCACGTTGACTTCTGAAATGCTGCGATCAGGAACGCAACTGCATTGGCCGGCCGATCGGATTCCTCGTGTCGATAAACATTCCACCGGCGGCATCGGTGACAAGACCTCGTTGATTCTGGCACCGCTGTTGGCAGAGTGCGGCGTTCAGGTTCCGATGCTGTCCGGGCGCGGTCTTGGGGCGACCGGCGGCACGCTCGATAAGTTGGAAGCCATCCCTGGATTTCGAACCAATCTGTCGCTCGATGAGATCACTCGTCTGACTCAAATTGTCGGCTGTGTCATCACAGGTGCTTCATCCGAACTCGCACCTGCTGATCGAAAACTCTACGCTCTGCGCGATGTGACGGCGACGGTTCCATCCATTCCCCTGATCACCGGCAGCATCATGAGCAAGAAGCTGGCAGCATCGCTCAACGCATTAGTGCTGGATGTGAAATTCGGCAGCGGTGCTTTCATGAAAACACGCGAACAGGCGACGCAGCTAGCTCATTCGCTGGTCGATACTGGCAATCGCATGGGCGTCCGTACGACCGCTTTGCTCACCGACATGAATCAGCCGCTTGGCCGCATGTGTGGCAACGCCGTGGAAGTCAACGAATCTGTCGATGTGCTCAAAGGTGGTGGACCAGAGGATGTTCGTCGACTCACAATCGAACTCTGTGCCGAACTGCTGCTGTCCGTCGGAATCCACGACAACATCGCCTCCGCTCGCCAGCGCTGTGCCGAATTGCTCGACCATGGAGTTGCGTTTGATCGCTGGTGTCGGATGGTTCGAGCACAGGGTGGCGACCCGGACGCCCGGCTTGACGTTGCTCCGGCATCTGAACTTACGGCCGATCGCGCGGGCGTCGTTTCGGCGATCGATACCGAATCGCTCGGGCTTGCAATCATTGAGCTCGGAGGCGGCCGTCGCCAAATGGGAGAACGCATTGACCATTCCATTGGCCTCGAAATGCTGGTGCGTCTTGGTGATTCAGTCGATGTCGGCACGCCGCTCGTTCGAATCTTTTCAAAACATCCGGAAGCTGTGACTGTGTCGATCTGCAAGGCAATCGCGATCGGTGACACAGGGCATGACACTCAATTGATCGTAGATCGCGTCGCCTGAGGACCGCCCGCTGAAAGTCGATTTCGGAAACGGATCGTTCTAAATCACAGCTGCTCCTGCTCACCGCGATATTCCAGAACCCGCGCGACTTCGATGCTGGCCTCCGCTGCGAATGTTACGCCGTCGGTCATTGGCTGTTTGCCAGTCATTGTCGATTGTGATTCAGGCTCATCCCAATCGGTGATCGTGTAGCGTCGCTCAGATTCAAGTCCCTGCAGTTTGAGAATTGTTTGAGACTTGGCGTCAGAGGTTCCTCGAAATATCTGAAGGACACCTGCATCTTTGTCTGGATCATGAAACTGAAACGCCAGCCAGTTTGATGGATCATCACTGGGATCGGTCAACGGATAGAAATCTTTGGTAAAGAGATGACGAATCGGCAGGTATTGTTTCAAGTGTTCTCGCAGCGACGC
>JAYVNW010000126.1:0-4260 GCA_043758225.1 Candidatus Kuenenia sp.
GCGGAAGTTGTTCACGGCGAAGGCGGCAGCGTGTCTGTTTACATCCTCGACAGCGCGGCAAAATTGGCAGTGCCAATTGACGCCGTTGAATTGACGATCAATATCACCCACGATGGCAACGCGGAACAGTTCAAACTACCGGCTGATCGCGATGCCTCAGATCCGGACGGCAAATCGTCACGGTTTACTTTGAAAGATGCAGAGCTTTCAGCAGATCTTGACAGTCATGGCGCCGCCGGCAGGCTGGCTGTCACGATCGAAGGCAAAGCGTTCTCGGGCAAGATTGTTCACGATCACGAAGGCGAACAGGCCCACGATGACGGCCACAAGCACTAAGAATCGAACGGTTTTTCAGAGTCGCCTTTCGCTCCGCGAAAGCAGCGCATTCGCAACTTTCGCGGAGCGAAAGGCGACAATCTCTAAGGCTGACTCGTCGGTTTCGGAAAATGCACGACCGCGCCGGGGTTCTTCAACCGTTTCGCGATCTGGATCAGATCCAACTGCTCTCCATCTCGCAGCAGTTCTCCCGGTGCGATCGGAAGCACTCCCAGACTCACTTGAGAGCGACGACTAAAGCCTTCGGTGACCGACTTAGGTGCGCCCTTTGGAGCATCTTTGAATGGCAGAACTTTGTATGTTTCTTTGTCCGACCAGATGGTCAAAGTGAATCGCCGCTCTGGCGGAATCGGATGGCTCGCTGTTTGTTGCAGCAGGATTCCTCCTGGGCCCGGGGCGAGAAATGTTTCTTCGAGCGTCCCGCCTGATTCCCGCGCCAGTGAGATCTGTCGATCGCTGCCGGCAGGAATCGTTTCCTCTGGCGGCTGACGCGGATCAAAGAGATCCACAATTTGTACAACCAGTGGGTCCATGCCTGAATTGATCAAAGTGACATTCGCTGGCGGCAATGGCGGATTGGGAATGAATTCACGCCTGATCAGTTTCGGAGTATATGTGAGCGAAGGTATGGCATAGCCAGTTGACCACGCTGCGCCGGTCCAGTTTGCACAGACCAGTCGGCCCAACGGGTCGATCGTGAAAAAAGTTCCGACCGCCGGAGCAAACGCTATGGGAGCACCGACGAAAAATCCGGGCCCCATCGAATGACTGGCCCAGCCGCTCATTGAATCGTGGATCCATACATTCCAGTTACCACCGGCACTAATGGTCGAAACCATCGGGCCAAACGCGGAGGCACCTAGCTTCAGTGGAGAACCAGGCGATTGACCTGTTGCGATAACGGCTGGAGGTAACCATGGCAATCCGGCGGGCTTGCTCCACATTACAAGATTACCTGCCGGATCAATGGCCGACACATTCAGTTTCTGCCCAGAAGGAAGTCCGATCGGAAACACATCGGCCGCAACCGGTGTGCCAGGAATCAAGCCACCGGCAATCGCGACTGATGACCATGCTCCGCCACTACCAAAGTAATAGTACATCGTCCCGAAATGATCGATCGCAAAAACGTGATACTGACCGCCAGCCGCAACAGCAGTGACAGAAGTCCCGAACGGAAATGCTTCCATCGGACTGTTGATTTGATAGCCGACATTTGTTGCCGGATCAACGCTCCAGAGATCACCCGTTCCTGAGACGCCAATCACGAGCCGATGCGGGCCATTTTGCACAAGTTCAAGAAATGCTCCAACGGGAAAACTCTGAGACGGCAACAAAATCTGCGGAGGGCCGCCGTTGACGATTCGAAGCAGTTTATTGGTTGGCGACACCGCAATCACAGTCGGCCAAGCATCGCCGACGGATTCCGGCAGCAACACGACAGGACCTCCGGGAACCAACGTATGTGGAAAAACGCCGGGGCGCAGAGTCCACCCGGTCACTCCGCCATCAAACAGAATGAGTTGACCATCAGGGGCAACATATCCGGCAGTCGTTTCAGCACCATGCGGAGTCCAGCCAATGCCGACGGGACCTGCGTTGAGAACCACACAGCTGGAAATCAACCACAATGTTGGAACGACTCGTACCCAGTTCGCCAATAGTTGATCGCAAGAAGTTGTTTGCACTTGACGTCTCCATCGCACCGTTTCGGCCTGGAAAATCAGTAAACGCGTGTTGCCAATCGTACAACTTCCTCGGATGGAATGAAGCTACATGTGGAAAAACGCTCTTGAGAAGGTCGCCGTGTCGGCCTGCCAGAGGGGACTTCTTGAGGCTAATTCGGCAAAAACTTTGATCCACATGCGCAATGTTTTTACAGCATTCCAGGCAAGTAACAGTTGTCCCGAATCTGCAATCCGCGAACCATGAAAAGTACCACCAACTTGGTTGCTATTTGGTTTCCAGCCGGAAAGACTGTGTTAGAATAGACAAGCTGGGACGTCGATTCCTGACGCCTGACTTTTTCCCAATGGGCTTGCTAAACAAACTAGGGCAAAGAAATGCTGATCCGCAATTTCCTCGCGACTCTCGCAAATCGTCGTAAGTTAAATGTACGCCGCCGTTTGGCTCGTCCACATAATCTATTGGAGCAGTTGGAATCACGAACATTGCTTACCGGTAATGTGCAAGTCTCACTAATTGGTTCAAATGCACAGATCACGGGAGATGCGGCAAATAATGAGATTGAGGTTGTTGTAAATAACGGCTCCGTGGTCGTTCGCGGGCTGAACGGAACGACTGTCAATCAGGGTTCGACAGCCTTCACTCTGGCGAATGCGTCAACAACGTTTCATGGCGGTTTGACAGCATCACTTGGGGCTGGTGACGATGTCGCCACGATTGGTCCTGGGATCACGTTTGCCGGCAACGTTTCGGTCTCAGGCAACGGCGGAGCGGATTCGTTGCGTGCTCGGACTGGTACTTACAATGGCAACCTGTCGTTGATGGGTGGCGATGGAGCAAGTTCGATCGTTATTGACGGTGCCACGGTGAGTGGCAATCTTAGCGTCAGCGGACAGGGCGCGATGGTTGTAAGTCTCACGAATTCAACAGTTCGTGGTCAATTGGATGTGGCTACGGGACTTGAGAACAGTGCCGACAGTGTCGTGATCAAGGGAACTACGGTTGATAAAAAGACTTCAATCGTGACTGGTAAAGGCGATGACAATGTGGTGCTTCAGAATTCTCATTTGAATGGTCAGCTCAGCATCTACACGGGAGTTGGCAACGATGTTGTCTACATTGACTCCAGCAGCGTCGGTAAGTTTGCGTTGATCGCAACACAGCGTGGAAACGATATGTTGCAGGTTCTGAACAGCAGCAGCTTTTCGAAGTTGCTCATGTTTGCCGGCGGACTTGGAAACGACGGGGCAAGTATCGCGGGGGATACATCAACTCATAGAGTGATCAAGGGCAGTCAGAAAGCAAAATACTTTGCCCCAGCCACAATCGCATCCCGTATTACTGCGCCAACAACCGGCGCGATTGCTGTGGCGGATGCTTTGCGGAATGCGGCAGTGCCCGCGTTGACGGTCACGACGGCGGCGGCAACGTTCGCTGAGAACGCCGGTACGTCGGCGACAACGCTTACGGTCACACGAACCGGACCGACAACAGCCGACCTCGTCGTGACGCTGACGTCGTCAAATTCTCTTAAAGCAACTGTTCCAGGGACAATCACAATTCTGGCGGGCCAGACGACAGCAACGGCAACAATCTCTGCGATTGATAACAGCGTGTCAGATGCCGACGCTGTGGTGACATTTACCGCTGCTGCGGCAGGTCTTGTCACAGGCACTCGCAATGTCACTGTTACGGATAACGAAGCGGCGGCTTTAACATTGACAGCGAATCAAACGACAGTCTCGGAAAGTGCTGGTGCGACCGCCGTGACGTATACAGTTGCTCGCAATACGTCTGACCTTTCTCAGCCCCTGACTGTCACACTTGATGATGGTCCAAGCGGGCGATTGACGGTTGGCACGACAGTTGTGATTCCAGCAAATCAGTCCTCGATCACATTCAATGGAGCGGCGATTGAGAATACGATCGTTGACGGAAGCACAGATGTTGTGGTGACAGCAACAGCCACCGGATTCACGAATGGAACAGTGACAGTCAAAGTCACAGACAATGAACCTGCAACTCTGGTGGTCACTTCGAACGTGGCGACAATCGCGGAAAACGCAGCGGCAGGAGCATTGGTTTACACGGTTTCCCGAAACACGGCCGACAACTCAGCGGCGTTGACGGTAAATGTTTCTTCGGGAACAACGCGATTGGCGTTGGCGAGTGCCACAGTGACGATTCTTGCCGGTCAGTCTTCAGTTACGTTTGTGGGTACTCCGGATAACAATCTCC